>JAGPCN010000066.1 GCA_018058035.1 Fuscovulum sp. | reverse complement strand
GAACAGCGCCAGGATCAGCACCCACAAGAGCAGGCTGCCCTCGTGGTTGCCCCAGACGCCACTGACCTTGTAGAGCATCGGCTTCAGCGTGTGGCTGTTCGCCGCCACCACCGCCAGCGAGAAATCGGAGACGACAAAGGCCCAGGTCAGTGCCGCAAAGGCCACCGCGACCAGCAGGAACTGCGCCACCGCCGCGGGGCCGGCCATCGCCATCAGCGCCGGATGCCGGGTCTGCGCGCCCCACATCGGCAGCGTAGCCTGCACCACAGCCACCATCAGCGCCAGCACCAGCGCAAAATGCCCAAGTTCGACGATCATCCGCGTCTCCTGTTCCCGGCGCTCAGTCTAGGCGGAACGGGCCGGGCTTCCAATGCCCTGCGCGGTTGCGTCGCAAGGGTTTGATTGCGGATCAGGGGGGCCGCCTCGGGGGGCATCGAGCCCCCGCTCGGCGGCATTGCCATGGAAGGGCTTGTGGGCGGGGCGCAGGGGGAAGCGGCGGAGCCTCCGGCGGGAGTATTTGTCAAAGAGCAAGACTGGCCCGAGACGGGCGGGCGGGGTAGAAAGCGGGCAGTGGAGGAGAGAGCCCATGCCCAAGACCATCCTGATCGGCGCGCCCATCGACAGCGGGCAAAAACGCCCCGGTTGCCTGATGGGGCCTGCCGCCTATCGCGTCGCCGGCATCGCGCGCGAGATCGGCTCGGAGGGGCATGGGGTCGAGGATTGGGGCGACCTTGTCCTGCCCGAGTTGCCGGACGTCGCCTGCGCCAATCCGGCCGTGCATTCCCTGGCCGAGACCGTGGGCTGGACCGAGGCACTGATGGACCGGGTGGACGATGCGCTGAGCGAGGGCGGTTTCCCCATCGTGATGGGGGGCGACCATTCGCTGGCGCTCGGGTCTGCCGCTGGCGCCGCGGCCTTTGCCGAACGCCAGGGGCGGCCCTTGTTCCTGTTGTGGCTGGATGCGCATTCCGATTTCCACACGCCGCTGACCACCACCAGCGGCAACCTGCACGGCACGCCGCTGGCCTATATCGCCGGCCGCGACGGGTTCGACGCCTTTCCGCCCTTCCCAGCCCCCGTGCCCGCGCATCGCATCTGCATGTTCGGCATCCGGTCGGTCGACCCGGCCGAACAGGCCGCCATGCAGGAGCGTGACATCGCCATCAACGACATGCGGGTGATCGACGAGTTCGGCATTGCCAAGCCGCTGCGCGAGTTCCTGGCCCGCTGCCGGCAAGAGGCGGGCATGCTGCATGTCAGCCTGGATGTCGACTTCCTCGACCCGTCCATCGCCCCCGCCGTTGGCACCACCGTTCCGGGCGGCGCCACCTTCCGCGAGGCGCATCTGGTGATGGAACTGCTGCACGAAAGCGGCCTCGTCACCAGCCTGGACCTGGTCGAGCTGAACCCGTTCCTGGACGACCGCGGCATGACCGCGCGGCTGATGGTCGACCTGGTTGGCAGCCTGATGGGCAAGAAGGTGTTCGACCGCCCCACCCGCGCCAAGTGATCACCTCCGGGCGCCGGAATTCGCACGAATTCCGACGATTTCCGCATCGGAAATCGGCTGCCTGAAAGGTCAGTGCAGCCGGTATTCCTTGACCACGTGCCGCCACTCGCCCGGCGAGATCAGCTTGCGGTGGGTGAATCGCACCGAATGCAGCGGCCCTTCGATGTTCTCCTGCCAGAACTCGATGAAGCTGAATAGTTCCGGATAATCCGGCGCCAGGTCCATCTTCTGCCAGACGAAAGTATTGAGAACATTGCGGTAATCCGGCATCCGGTAGAAGATCTCCGCCGTCGTCAGCCCATATCCCCTCAGCATCAGTTCGGTCTCGTTTGCCTGCATGGGTCAGGCCTCCTTTCCGTGCCCCATCATCAGATCATGCCAAAGATGAATTCTTTTTCAACGTTTTCAATCTGTTGTCAGTCGCCCTTGGTGGCTGCCAAGACCCTTTCCCCCCTACCATTGCACCCCATGGGCGGTATGGTGTAACTTGCCGCCGACTATATCTTGGGCCTTTGCGGCCAGACAGGGCAGACCGTGACCGATACCCCCGAAGACACTGGAATCGCAGGCGAAAACCCGGACCGCGCGGTCTGGCACGGGCCCCAGATCGACATCGCGCAAGAGATGAAGACCGCCTACCTGGATTACGCGATGAGCGTGATCGTCTCTCGCGCCATTCCCGACCTGCGCGACGGGCTGAAACCGGTTCACCGCCGCATCCTTTACGCGATGCACGAAGTCGGCAACACCCACGACAAGTCCTATCGGAAATCCAGCCGCCCCGTCGCCGATACCATGGGGAAATACCACCCCCATGGCGACAGCGCGATCTATGACGCGCTTGTCCGGATGACGCAGGATTTCTCGATGTCCCTGCCGCTTCTGGACGGCCAGGGCAACTTTGGCAGCATGGACGGCGACCCGCCGGCCGCCTTCCGCTACACCGAGGTGCGGCTGGAAAAGGCTGCTCTGTCGCTGCTGGACGACATCGACAAGGACACCGTCGATTTCCAGGACAACTACGACGGCAAGGACCGCGAACCCACCGTCCTGCCGGCGAAATATCCCAACATGCTGGTCAACGGGTCCGAAGGCATCGCCGTCGGCATGGCCACCCGCATCCCGCCGCACAACCTGGGCGAGGTGATCGACGGCACCCTGGCGATGATCGAAAACCCGGATATCTCCATGGAATCGCTCATGGAGATCATCCCGGCGCCCGATTTCCCAACCGGCGGCCAGATCCTTGGCCGCTCTGGCGCGCGCAAGGCTTACCTTGAAGGGCGCGGCAGCGTCATCATCCGCGCCAAGACCCATGTCGAGGAACTGCGCAAGGACCGCTGGGCGATCATCGTCGATGAAATCCCCTATCAGGTGAACAAGGCTTCGATGATCGAAAAGATCGCCGAGCAGGTGCGCGACAAGAAGATCGAAGGCATCGCCAGCGTGGCCGACGAATCCGACCGCGTCGGCGTGCGCGTGGTGATCGAGCTGAAGCGCGATGCCACGCCGGATGTGGTGCTGAACCAGCTGTGGCGCTTTTCGCCGATGCAGGTTTCGTTCGGCTGCAACATGCTGGCCTTGAACGGCGGCCGCCCCGAAACCCTGACCCTGCGAGATTTCCTGCATTATTTCATCGGCTTCCGCGAGGAAGTCGTGGCCCGCCGCACCGCCTTTGAACTGCGCAAGGCGCGCGAGCGCAGCCATGTCCTCTGTGGTCTGGCCGTTGCGGTCACCAACGTCGACGAGATCGTCGCCACCATCCGCTCCTCGGCCGACCCGGCCGAGGCGCGCGACCGCCTGATGACGCGGCGCTGGCCCGCCCACGACATCGCGCCCTACATCCGGCTGATCGACGACCCCAGCCACACGATGAACGACGACGGCACCTACAACCTGTCCGAAGTGCAGGCCCGCGCCATCCTCGATTTGCGTCTGCAACGCCTGACCGCGATGGGTGTCAAGGAAATCACCGACGAGCTGGAAGAACTGGCCGCCAAGATCAAGGATTACCTGGAGATCCTTGGCTCGCGCGACCGGATCATGGAGATCATCGGAAACGAGCTGCGCGAGGTGAAGGCGCTATACGCCGTGCCCCGCCGCACCGAGATTGCCGACTGGTCCGGCGACATGGAAGACGAGGACCTGATCGAGCGCGAGGACATGGTCGTCACCATCACCTCCGGCGGCTACATCAAGCGTACGCCGCTGGCCGAATTCCGCAGCCAGAACCGCGGCGGCAAGGGTCTGGCCAGCATGCAGACCAAGGAAGACGACGTGGTGACGACCCTTTTCGTCGCCAACACGCACACCTGGCTGTTGTTCTTCACCACCGACGGCATGGTGTACAAGCTGAAGACCTGGCGCCTGCCGCTGGCGGGGCGCACCGCAAAGGGCAAGGCACTGGTCAACATCCTGCCGATCGAAACCGGCGTCTCGATCGCCGCGCTGATGCCGGTGGACGTGCCCGAGGAAGAGTGGGAAACCCTGCAGATCGTCTTCGCCACCTCTGACGGCGACGTGCGGCAGAACGACCTTTCCGACTTCACCAACGTCATGCGCAACGGCAAGATCGCGATGAAGCTGCCCGAAGGCGTGACGCTGGTGAACGCCGCCATCGCGGATGAAAACGACGACATCATGCTGGTCACCGAAGCCGGCCGCGCCATCCGCTTCTCCACCACCGAAATCCGGGTGTTCAAGTCGCGCGGATCGACCGGCGTGCGCGGCATCCGCCTGGCCGAGGGCGACCACGTGGTCAGCATGTCGATCATCCGCCACTTCGAGGCCACACCCGAGGAGCGCGAAGCCTATCTGAAGCAGCGCCGCCTGATGGCCGGGATCACCGAGGACGACACCGACGACGAAGAGGAAACCGTGGCCGCCGGCCAGCTTGGCCCCGACCGTTACGCCGAGATGTCGGCGGCCGAGGATCTGATCCTGACCATCACCAAGGGCGGCGCGGGCAAGCTGTCCTCCAGCCACGACTACCCGGTCCGCGGCCGCGGCGGCATGGGCGTCAAGGCCATCTCGCCGGGGCCAAGGGGCGGCCGCATCATCGCCTCGTTCCCGGTCACGCTCTCGGACCAGATCATGCTGGCCACCGACAGCGGCCAGTCGATCCGGGTGCCGGTCGACCAGATCAGCTTCCGCTCGCGCTCGGCGGGCGGGGTGCGGGTCTTTGCCGTCGGTCCCGAGGAAGAGGTGGTCTCGGTCGCCCGGGTGGCCGACCAGGGCCCCGAGGGCGGCAGTGACGCCGCTTGAGGCCCGCCTTGCGGCCCTTGCGGCCGCGGGGCAGACCATGGCCTACGGCGACCTGGCGCGCGACCTCGGCCTGCGGATGGCCGATCTGACCGCCGCGCTGGAGCGGCTGATGGAGGAAGACGCCGCGCAGGGCCGCCCATTCCGCGCGGCGCTGCTGCACCAGCGGCTGTCGCCAGATGGCCTGCCCGCCCCCGGCTTCTTCCTCAAGGCACAGGCCCTGGGCCTGGAGGTCGAAGCCCCCGCGGCCTTCGTGGCCCGGCACCGGGCAGGGTTAAGCAGGGGGTAATCCTTTGCAGCCATCATCGCGCCGAAAGGAGGCCGCGATGAACCTGTATCACTGCATGATCGAACTGCGCCCCGAGGCCCGGGCGCTGGCCTTCGCCCAGGCCTGCACCCACTGGATGGTCCACCTTGAGGCGCAGGGCCTGATCACCGGCTGGCGACTGTTGCGGCGCAAGTTCGGGCTGGCCTCGGGCCATCACACCGATTTCCTGCTGGAGATCGAAATTCCCGGCCTGGCCACGCTGGACGCGGCCTTTTCGGCCCTGGCAATGTCGGATGACGATTCGACCCGGCTGTACGATCATGTCCACGGCATGATCGCCCGCGCCGATGTCGGGCTCTACCGCCTGTACCCCGACCCCACGCAGCGCGAACGCATCGCCCTGATCTGACCCCCCGATCTGACCCGTTGATCTGGGCGGCTGCGGCGGCTATCTCCGGCCGCATGGAACCCCTTCACATCATCGGCGGCGGCATGGCCGGATCCGAGGCCGCCTGGGCCGCCGCGAACGCCGGCGTGCCCGTGGTGCTGCACGAGATGCGGCCCAAGGTCGGCACCTTTGCGCATCGTACCGGCGACCTTGCCGAAATGGTCTGCTCCAACTCCTTCCGGTCGGACGACCACGAACGCAATGCCGTGGGCCTGATCCATTGGGAAATGCGCCAGGCCGGCAGCCTGGTGATGGAAATGGCGCAGCGGCACCGCCTGCCGGCCGGCGGCGCCCTGGCCGTCGACCGCGACCCCTTCGCCCGGGCCGTGACCGAACGCCTGCGCGCCCACCCCCTGATTTTCGTCGAAAATCAGCAAGTCACCGAACTGCCCGCCGAAGGCCGCTGGATCATCGCCACCGGCCCGCTGACCAGCGCGCCCCTGGCCGAAAGCATCCGCGCCGCCACCGGGGCCGAGGCGCTGGCCTTCTTCGACGCCATCGCCCCGATCGTACATGCCGACAGCATCGACATGGGCGTGGCCTGGATGCAGTCGCGCTACGACAAGGGCGAGACCGAAGAGGAGCAGCGCGCCTACATCAACTGCCCGATGATCCGCGACGAGTATGAGGCCTTCATCGACGCCCTTCTGGCTGCCGAAAAGACCACCTTCCACGAAGGCGAGACGGCAAGCTATTTCGACGGTTGCCTGCCGATCGAGGTGATGGCCGAACGCGGCCGCGAAACCCTGCGGCACGGCCCGATGAAGCCGGTCGGCCTGACCAACGCCCACAAGCCCGACCAGAAGCCCTACGCCGTGGTGCAGCTGCGCCGCGACAACAAGCTGGGTACGCTTTTCAACATCGTGGGCTTCCAGACCAAGATGAAGTACGGCGCGCAAACCTCTGTTTTCAAGATGATTCCCGGCCTTCAGGATGCCAGATTTGCGCGCCTTGGCGGCATTCACCGCAACACCTTCATCAACTCTCCCACGCTGCTGGACGACCAGATGCGGCTGAAGTCGCATCCCCACATCCGCTTTGCCGGCCAGATCACCGGGGTCGAGGGCTATGTCGAGTCCGCCGCGATGGGCCTGCTGGCGGGCCGCATGGCCGCGGCCGAGATGCTGGGCCGCACCCTGCCGCCGCCGCCGCCCGAAACCGCCATGGGCGCGCTGGTGACCCACATCACCGGCGGGGCCGAGGCGAAGACCTTCCAGCCGATGAACGTGAACTTCGGCCTCTTCCCGCCGATCGACGCCAAGGGCGGCCGCCGGGGCCGGAAGGACCGCTACAAGGCCTATACCGACCGGGCCAAGGAGGCGTTCCTCGCGTGGCTCGGGTAACCCGCTTTGCCCCCAGCCCCACCGGCCCGCTGCATCTGGGCCACGCCTATGCCGCGCTGATCGCAGCCGAACGGGGCGACCGGTTCCTTCTGCGGATCGAGGATATCGACACCCCGCGCTGCAAGCCGGAGTGGGAAGCGGCGATCTATGACGACCTGCATTGGCTGGGCCTCATCTGGGAAGACCCGGTCAAGCGCCAATCCACCCGCCTGCCGCGCTATCGTCAGGCGCTGGCTGCCCTGCAGGCGCAGGGCCTGACCTATCACTGCACCTGCACCCGCGGCGATATCCGCGCCGCCCTGTCGGCGCCGCAAGAGGGCGCGCCCGTGGTCGGGCCTGACGGTCCGGTCTATCCCGGCACCTGTCGCGGCAAGGGCCATGTCGACGGTGCCATCCGGCTGGACTTGGCGGCGGCGCTCTCGCGGATCGGCGAAGCCGCCTTCTTTGACTGCGGCACCCGCCCCGGTGTTCACGTCGTGGACAAGGACAGGGTGCGGGCCGAGATCGGCGACATCGTGCTGGCCCGCCGCGACATTGGCACCTCCTATCATCTTGCCGTCGTGGTCGACGACGCCGATCAGGGAATCACCGAGGTCACGCGCGGCGAGGACCTGTTCGAGGCGACGTTCCTGCACGTCGTGTTGCAGATGCTTCTGGGCCTGCCCACGCCATTCTATCACCACCACCGGTTGATCCGCGACGACCAGGGCAAGCGGCTGGCCAAGCGCGACGATGCCCGCGCGCTGTCGAGATACCGGGCCGAAGGCGCCACGCCGCAGGACATCCGCCGGATGGTGGGCCTATGACGGCTGCGTCAGGATGACCTCCTGGCCCCCGCGCAGCGCGGTGTAAAAGCACGACCGCCGGTTGGTGTGGCAGGCCGGGCCGGTCTGGTCGACCAGCGCCAGCAGGCAATCGCGGTCGCAGTCCAGCCGCAACTCGACCAGCCGCTGATGGTGGCCCGAGGTCTCTCCCTTGACCCAGAAGGCGCCGCGCGACCGCGACCAGTAGGTGACCTGCCCGCTTTCCAGCGTGCGCGCCACGGCTTCGGCGTTCATCCAGGCCAGCATCAGCACCTCGCCGGTGGCATGGTCTTGCGCGATGCAGGGGATCAGCCCCGCGGCGTCATAGGTCAGGCTTGCCGGATCGAAGGTCATCGCGGTTCTCCTTGGCGCGCGTCGCCTGCGGGATTACATAAGCCCGAACGGAGGGCAAGCGATGAGCGACGCGGATCTGGTCAAGCTGTATTCCGGGCGCATCCTGGCGCTGGCGGCGGATATTCCGCTGTTGGGGCGGTTGCCCGCGCCGCAAGGCAGCGCGCGGCGTCGGTCGCCGCTTTGCGGCTCGACCGTCACGGCGGATGTGGTGGTGCGCGACGGTCAGGTGGCCGAATTCGCCCAGGACGTGAAGGCCTGCGCCCTGGGGCAGGCCTCGGCCGCGGTGCTGGGCGCAGTGGTGCTGGGGCGCAGCCGGGCCGAACTTGTCGCCGCACGCGACGCGCTGGCGGCGATGCTGAAGGCGAGCGGCCCGGTGCCGGCAGCACCCTTCCAGGGCTACGAAGTGCTGCTGCCGGCGCGCGACTTCCGCAACCGCCACGCCTCGATCCTGCTGGCGCTGGAGGCCGCGGTCGAGGCGATGGATGCCGCCGAACAGGCCGCCACGGCGTAAGAAAAAACCGCCGTCACGCGGGGTGACGGCGGCAGTGGCGTGTCTGGGGCGCGCGCAAGGGACAGGCGTCGGGGTCTCGGGACAGAGGTGACGCAGGCGCGCCCGGGGATCAGACCGCAGGCAGAAAGGCTCAGGCCGCGCCCGGCAGGGCAAGGGCGGCGAACAGCATCAGGAACAGCGCGGCGAGGCCGGCGACATCGCCTGCCAACGACGGTTCGGCGCGCGCGGTCAGCGTCTTGATACGGGCGATCATGGCGGCTCTCCTGTTGCTTGTTGCCTGATTGTTCTCATATCCGCCCCGACCTGTAAAGAACTTTTTAAGAACATCGTGGAACGAGATGTGAACAGGCGAGTCGAACCGCTCCTCGTGCGCCTTCGGCTTCTCCTCGCAGGGCCGCGCGCGAGGAGCGGACGAAGTCCGACGACGGGCCTTCCCTAGCCGACCGCGATCAGCCGGATCGCCCGGTCCTGGTCCAGCAGCCAGAGCAACAGCCGCGCTGCGCGGCCGCGCGGGGTTTCCAGCGTCGGATCGGCCGCCAGAAGCGCCCGCGCATCGGTCTGCGCCACGGCCATCAGGGCCGACTGCCGCTCCATATCCGCCACGCGAAACCGCGGCAGGCCGGATTGCGCGGTGCCGATCAGGTCCCCTGCCCCGCGCATCGCCAGATCCTCTTCGGCGATGCGAAAGCCATCCTCGGTGTCGCGGATGGTCTTCAGCCGCCGCTCGCCGCCTTCGGTCAGGGGGGCCTGATACAGCAGCAGGCAGGTCGATTCGGCACTGCCGCGCCCCACCCGCCCGCGCAGCTGATGCAGCTGCGCCAGGCCAAAGATCTCGGCCCGCTCGATCACCATGATGGTGGCGTTGGGCACGTTCACCCCCACCTCGATCACCGTCGTCGCCACCAGCACCGAGGTTTCCCCGGCCACAAAGCGCGCCATCGCGGCATCCTTATCGGCCGGCGGCATCTGGCCGTGGACCAGGCCCACCCGGCCCTCTCCCAGGGCGGCGCGCAGCGACTGGAACCGTTCGACGGCCGAGGCCAGGTCCATCACCTCGGATTCCTCGACCAGCGGGCAGACCCAATAGGCCTGCCGCCCCTCGGCCACCGCGCGGGAGAGGTGCCCCACCACCTCGTCCATCCGCCCGGCCGGAACCAGCGCGGTGCGAATCGGCTTCCTGCCCGCCGGCTTTTCGTCCAACACCGAGACGTCCATGTCGCCATAACTCGCCAGCGCCAGGCTGCGCGGAATCGGCGTGGCCGTCATCACCAGCACGTCGGCCGCCTGCCCCTTGGACCCCAGCTCCATCCGCTGCGCCACGCCAAAGCGGTGCTGTTCATCCACCACCGCCAGGCGAAGATCTTGAAACACCACGTCTTTCTGAAACACCGCATGGGTGCCGACCAGGATGTCGATCAGCCCCGCCGCCAGATCGGCAAGCTTGGCCGCGCGCTCGGCCCCCTTGTCGCGCCCGGTCAGGATCGCCAGCCGCACGCCCGCCGCCTCGGCCAGCGGCATCAGGCTTTCCAGGTGCTGACGGGCCAGGATCTCGGTCGGGGCCATCATCACCCCCTGCCCGCCCGATTCCACCGCCACCAGCAGCGCCAGAAAGGCGACCAGGGTCTTGCCGGCACCCACATCGCCCTGCAACAGGCGGTTCATCCGCAAGGGCGCGGCCAAGTCGGCGGCGATGTCGCGGATCGCCCGGGTCTGCGCGGCTGTGGGCGCATAGGGAAGGCTTTTCAATACCTTGGCCTGCAAGAGGCCGGTGGCGTGGCTTTCGATCCCCTTGGCGCGGCGCAGCGACTGGCGGGCCAGAGACAGCGTCATCTGGTGGGCGAAGAATTCGTCATAGGCCAAGCGCTGGCGGGCCGGGTGGGTGGCGGCCAGCGCGGCCGCATCCTGCGGCGCATGGGCCTGGGCCACGGCCTGCTGCCAGTCGGGCCAGCCCTCACGCGCCTTCAGCGCCGGGTCGATCCACTCCGGCAGCGCGGGCGCCCGGGCCAGCGCCGACTGCGCGGCCTTTTGCACCTGGCGTTGGGTCAGGCCGCCGGTCAGCGGATAGACCGGCTCATAGGGCGGCAGCTGGCCGGCCTCTTCCACCCGCAGGACATGGTCGGGATGCACCATCTGGGCAACCCCGTCAAAGGTTTCGACCTTGCCCGACAGGATGCGGCGCTGGCCGGTCGGCAACAGCTTTTGCAGGTAATCGCCCTTGGCGTGAAAGAAGACGACCGTCCATTCCAGCATCGCGTCGCGCACCGCGATCCGGTAGGCCCCCCCCTTGCGGCGCGGCGGAAAATGCGCGCCGATGGTCACCTCGACCGTGACGGTGGTGGGAAAGGCCGCGCCCTGCACGCTGTCGCGACGCCGCCGGTCGGTGCCGGCATAGGGCAGATGGAACAGCAGGTCCTTGGGCCGCGCAACGCCAAGCGCCTCGAAGGCGCGGGCGGTCTTGGGGCCGATGCCGTCCAGCGTTTCCAGGTTGGCAAACAGAGGAAACAGGATTTCGGGGCGGCTCATGTCGGCGCTGTCGGGGCCGCGCCGATCAGCGCAAGCCATTGATCTTCGTCGATGATCCGGATGCCCAGGCGCTCCGCCTCCTTCGCCTTCGAGCCCGCGCCAGGCCCGGCGATCAGAAGATCGGTCCGGGCGCTGACACTGCCGGCGACCTTGGCGCCAAGCGCCTCGGCGCGGGCCTTGGCCTCGGCCCGGGTCATCTTTTCCAGCGTACCGGTGAAGACCAGGGTCTGCCCGGCAACCGGGCTGTCAGAAGCGGCGCTCGCCACTGGCTGGATGGTCAGGTGGGCGACCAGCGCATTTACCGCGGCGCGTTCCGGGTTGGCCGGCGACAGCGCGTCGACCAGCGCCTGGGCGGTGGTGGCGCCGATGCCGTCGATGGCATTCAGCGCGTCCCAATCGGCGCCGCTGCGGCTGGCGGCACGGTCAAGGGCGGTGATGAAGGTCTCCCAGTTGCCATAGTGGCGGGCCAGCAGGCCGGCGGTGGTTTCGCCGACGTGGCGGATGCCCAGGGCAAAGATCAGCCGATCCAGCGCGATCTGCCGCCGGGCCTCGATCGCGGCGAACAGCCTGGCAGCCGAGGTCTCGCCATAGCCGTCGCGGTTCTTCAGCTTTTTCAGCGGGTTGGCGGCGTCTCGCGCGGCCAGGGTGAAGATGTCGGCGGGGCTCTTCACGGGCAGGTCGGGGTCGGCATAGAAATACTCGACCTGCTTGGCGCCCAGGCCCTCGATGTCGAAGGCGTTGCGGCTGACGAAGTGCTTCAGCCGCTCGATCCCTTGCGCGGGGCAGACCAGGCCGCCGGTGCAGCGGCGGACGGCGTCGCCCTCTTCGCGCGGGGCGGGGCTGCCGCAGTCGGGGCAGGTGTCGGGAAAGACATAGGGCGCGGCGTCGGCGGGGCGTTTCGACAGGTCGACATCGGCGATCTTGGGGATCACGTCGCCGGCGCGATAGACCTGCACCCAGTCGCCGACGCGGATGTCGCGGCCCTCGCGGATGGGCGCGCCGCGGGCGTCGCGGCCGGCGATGTAATCCTCGTTGTGCAGCGTGGCATTGCTGACCACCACCCCGCCCACGGTGACCGGCGTCAGCCGGGCCACCGGCGACAGCGCGCCGGTGCGGCCGACCTGGATGTCGATCGCCTCAAGCCGGGTCCAGGCCAGTTGCGCCGGGAACTTGTGCGCGATCGCCCAGCGGGGGGTGGAGGAGCGGAAGCCCAGCCGCGCCTGCAGGGCAAGGTCGTTCACCTTGTAGACCACGCCGTCGATGTCGTAGCCAAGGGTGGCGCGCTGCGCCTCGATCCGGCGGTAGTGGGCCAGCAGCGCCTCTGGCCCGTCGCAGAGAACGGTCAGCGGATTGGCCTGGAATCCCAAGGACTTGAGCCGCAGGATCGCGTCATACTGGGTGGCGGCCAGCGGTTCGGACAGCTGGCCCCAACTGTAGGCGAAGAAGCGCAGCGGGCGGGCGGCGGTGATGCCGGCATCCAGCTGGCGCAGGGACCCGGCGGCGGCGTTGCGCGGGTTGGCAAAGGTCTTGTCACCCTTCTCGGCCTGGCGGGCGTTCAGCGCGGCGAAGTCGGCGTGGCTCATGTAGACCTCGCCGCGCACCTCCATCACCTCGGGCGCACCGGCCACGACCTGCGGGATGTCGGCGATGGTGCGGGCGTTGGCTGTGACATCCTCGCCCACCTCGCCGTCGCCGCGGGTTGCGGCCTGCACCAGGCGGCCGCCTTCATAGCGCAAGGACAGCGATAGGCCGTCGATCTTCGGCTCGGCGGTGAAGAAAAGCGGGCCGGTCAGCCCCAGGTACTTGCGGATGCGATCCTCGAAATCGGCCACGTCGCCGGCTTCGAAGGCGTTCTCGAGGCTGAGCATCCGGACCGCATGGGTGACCTTGCCAAAGCCGTCGGCCACCGTCGCGCCCACCTGGTCGGTGGGACTGTCAGCCCGCTTGAACCTCGGAAAGCGGGCCTCGATCGCGGCGTTGCGCCGCTTCAGCGCGTCATAGTCGGCGTCCGAGATCTCGGGCGCGTCCAGCGCGTGATAGGCCGTGTTCGCCGCGGCGATGCGGGCCGCCAGATCGGCCAGCTCGGCGCGCGCCTGCGCTTCGGTCAGCTGTTCCACCGCCGTCTCGGCCATCCTGCGCCCCCCTTTTCGCGCCAAGTTAGGCGGGGCGGCGGGCGAGGTAAAGCCGCCGTGCCGGGTCAGGCGCTGGCGGCCAGGCGTGGAGCGGGCTGGGCATCGGCGCCCGGATCGCGCAGCACATAGCCGCGGCCCCAGACGGTTTCGATGTAGTTCTGCCCGCCCGTCGCCTCGGCCAGCTTCTTGCGCAGCTTGCAGATGAAGACGTCGATGATCTTCAGCTCGGGCTCGTCCATGCCGCCGTAGAGGTGGTTCAGGAACATCTCTTTCGTCAGGGTGGTGCCCTTGCGCAGCGAAAGCAGCTCGAGCATCTGGTATTCCTTGCCGGTCAGGTGGACCGGCTTGCCCTCGACATCCACGGTCTTGGCATCGAGGTTCACGTTCACCAGCCCGGTTCGGATCATCGATTGGCTGTGGCCTTTCGATCGGCGGATGATGGCATGGATGCGCGCCACCAGTTCCTCGCGGTGGAAGGGCTTGGTCATGTAGTCGTCGGCGCCGAAGCCAAAGCCCTTCAGCTTCGATTCGGTGTCGTCCGAGCCGGAGAGGATCAGGATCGGCGTTTCGACCCGGGCCAGGCGGATCTGGCGCAGCACTTCATGCCCCGAGATGTCGGGCAGGTTCAGGTCCAGCAGGATCAGGTCGTAATCGTACAGCTTGGCCAGATCGATCCCGTCTTCGCCCATGTCGGTGCAATAGACGTTGAGGTTCGCGTGGGTCAGCATCAGTTCGATGCTGCGCGAGGTGGTGGGATCGTCTTCCACAAGGAGAATGCGCATCTCAGAAAGCTCCGCTTCGGCTGCCGGGGTGGCTGGGTCATTTTCGTTAACGACATTGGCGGGCAATGGTTAACGTGTGGTTACTATGCCTGGGCGGAACTCAAAAACAACTTAAAGTTGTCTGTATTTCTGAATTGCTGTGACTTTCAGGGCTTTTACGCCATGCTGTTCAACGGCGCGGCGCCAGATGTCGAACTCTTCCTCGGACAGCGCATAGCGTTCCATCGCCTCGGTCTGGGTGATCAGCCCATGCAGGACGGCATTGACCACCACGGCCTTGCGGCTGGCCACCCAGCGGCGCGTGTCCGGGTCCGGCAGGTCGGCCCGGGTGAGAATCGTGCCATCCGGCAAGGTGACCTGCCGTGGGCCATCGACACGCTTGAGATACATGGGCATGACCCCTGTCCATTGCCTTCACTGGCCGCAGGGTGACGGAGCAGGCTTAAGCAATGCTGAAGGCCGGCCGCCGCGGGGGCTTGAGAGTGCCGCGCATTTTCCTATATTCCCGGCCAATCGCCCCTGCCCCTTCCCCCCGGACACCCGATGCCCCGCGACCTGCCGCTGAACTCGCTTGGCCTGCCCAAGGCGCCCGCCGACACGCGCGTCGTCGTGGCGATGTCGGGGGGTGTGGATTCCAGCGTGGTCGCCGCCATGCTTAAGGACGAGGGCTATGACGTGGTGGGCGTGACGCTGCAGCTGTACGACCACGGCGCGGCGCTGGCGAAGAAGGGGGCCTGCTGCGCGGGCCGCGACATCCACGACGCCCGCCGTGTGGCCGAGGCGATGGGATTCCCGCACTACGTGCTGGACTACGAGAACACCTTCCGCGAGGCGGTGATCGAGGAATTCGCCGAGGCCTATCTGGCCGGCGCGACCCCGGTGCCCTGCATCCGCTGCAACGAACGGGTCAAGTTCAAGGACCTTCTGGCGACGGCGCGCGACCTTGAGGCCGACTGCATGGCCACGGGTCACTACATCCGTCGTATGCAGGGGACGGCGGGGCCGGAGTTGCACCGGGCGGCCGATCCGGCACGGGACCAGTCCTATTTCCTGTTCTCGACCACGCCCGACCAGCTGGCCTATCTGCGCTTTCCGCTGGGCGGGTTGGCCAGCAAGGCGGAAACCCGGGCGCTGGCGGCGAAATATGGGCTGCCGGTGGCCGACAAGCCCGACAGCCAGGACATCTGCTTTGTGCCGAACGGCAATTACGCGGCGGTGATCGAAAAGCTTCGGCCGGGGGCGGCCGAGCCGGGCGAGATCGTCGACCTCGATGGCCAGGTGGTGGGCGAACACCGCGGGGTGATCCACTATACCATCGGGCAACGGAAGGGCTTGGGCATCGGCGGCCTGGGCGAGCCGCTTTATGTGGTGCGGCTGGATGCCGACAGCCGGCGGGTGGTGGTGGGGCCGAAGGCAGCGCTGTCCACCCGGGTGGTGCCGGTGCGCGAGATCAACTGGCTGGGCGACGCCCCCTTCGACAGCCGCCCGGAATGGGAGCTGGAGGTGCGCGTCCGCTCGACCCGCGCGCCGCGCCCCGCCCTGGTGCGACCGCTGGGGCCGACCGAAGCCGAGGTGGAACTGCTGGAGCCCGAGGACGGCGTCAGCGCCGGCCAGGCCTGCGTCTTCCACGCGCCCGAGGGCGGCAGCCGCGTCCTTGGCGGCGGCTGGATCTGGCGCGGCCGCTGACCATCCCCGCGCCGGACGGCGGGATGGGCCACCGGACCGATCCTACGCCAGCGCCTCCAGAACCGACCGGGCGGCGCGCAGGCCCGGCGGCGGGCCACCGCGGCCCAGCCGGTCCATCGTCAGCCGCATTGCATCGTGCTGGCTGGCTGCGCCGTGGTCCAGAAGGTGCAAGAGCGCCGGCGCGATCCGGTCGGCGCGGCACTCCTTGCCGATGAACTCGGGCACCGCGCGGGTTTCCGAGACCAGGTTGACCAGCGTCACCGTATCGACCCGCGCCATCCGCCGCATCAGCCACAGCGTCAGCGGCGCCATGTCATAGGCGATCACCATCGGGCAGGCCTGCGCCGCCAGTTCCAGCGAGACCGTGCCCGAGGCCGCCAGCGCCAGGTCGGCGGCGG
>JAGPCN010000065.1:9462-16076 GCA_018058035.1 Fuscovulum sp. | reverse complement strand
CGACCAAGGGCTTCATCGGCTGCAAGAAGCTGGGCATGGTGGTTGCCGGGCATTCGGGGCAACTGGCGGAAATGGCGGGCTTCCGCCTGCCGATCGAGGCGGTGGCGCTGCAGGCGCTGGTCTCCGAGCCGATCAAGCCCTGCATGGATGTGGTCGTCATGGCCAACACCGTGCATGGCTACATGAGCCAGTCCGACAAGGGCGAGATGGTGATCGGCGGCGGCACCGACGGGTTCAACAACTATACCCAGCGGGGCTCCTGGCACCATATCGAGGAAACCCTGCGCGCGCTGGTCGAGACCTTCCCGATGCTGAGCCGGCTGAAGATGCTGCGGCAATGGGGCGGCATCGTCGACATGACCGGCGACCGCAGCCCGCTGATCTCGAAGACGCCGCTGGGCAACTGCTTCATCAACTGCGGCTGGGGGACGGGGGGCTTCAAGGCCATTCCGGGATCGGGCTGGGCGATGGCGGAACTGATGGCCAAGGGGGAACCCGGGCCGCTGGCAGAGGCGTTCAACATGTGGCGCTTCAAGGAAGGCCAGTTCATCGACGAATCGGTGGCTGCCGGGGTGGCGCACTGAGCTGGAAATACGATTTTTCGTCGAAAAATCGGAAGGTTCGAGTTTTCGACGAAAACTCGGGCGCGGGTTGGAAAGGGAACGCGGATGCTCATTCTTGAATGTCCCTACTGCGGCGTGAAGGCCGAAGAGACGGAACTGGCGCCGGGCTACGAGGCGCATCTGAAACGCTTCGGGCCGGGGTCTACGCCGGAAGAATTCGAAGCCTACATGTTCGCCCGGAAGAACCCGAAAGGTGTGCATTTCGAACGCTGGCGCCATGCCTATGGCTGCGGCAAGTGGTTCCTGGCGGCGCGCTGCACCGCCACGCTCGAGGTGTTCGGCACCTATCCCGCGCAGGTCTCCGAACCGCCGGCGGAGATCATCGAGAAGATCAAGGCCAGGCGGCCGGACTGGAAAGGTACCAAATGAGCACGCGGCTTTCCCGGGGCGGCCGGCTGATCGACCGGTCGGCTGGCGTCGACTTCACCTTCAACGGCAAGCGGTTGCGCGGCTTCAAGGGCGACACCCTGGCGGCGGCGCTGTTGGCCGGCGACCAGATGCTGGTCGGGCGCAGCTTCAAGTACCACCGCCCGCGCGGCATCGTCGCCTCGGGCGCCGAAGAGCCGAACGCGCTGGTCAACATGGGGCTGGGCGGCCGGTTCGAGCCGAACC
The DNA here is from genome assembly GCA_018058035.1 of Fuscovulum sp. Classification (GTDB taxonomy): domain Bacteria; phylum Pseudomonadota; class Alphaproteobacteria; order Rhodobacterales; family Rhodobacteraceae; genus Pseudogemmobacter. Next base: position 14,841 of record JAGPCN010000065.1, on the reverse strand, counting down.
AGCGCACCACCACGACCGAGCTGTTCGACGGGCTGACGGCGACGTCGCAGAACCACTGGCCGTCGCTGGAATTCGACGTTGGCGTGGCCAACAACTATGTCGCGCGCTTCCTGCCGGCAGGGTTCTACTACAAGACCTTCATCCACCCGCGCTTTGCCTGGAAGCACGTCTTCGAACCCATCGTCCGCCAGTCTGCCGGTCTGGGGCAGGTGCCGAAAGAGCGCGACGACGACCGCTATGAACAGGCCTATGCCTTCTGCGACCTTCTTGTGGTGGGTGGCGGCATTGCCGGCTTGCAGGCGGCGCTGATTGCGGGCGCCGCCGGGGCGCGGGTGATCGTGCTGGAGCAGACCGCGCATTGGGGCGGCCGCGCGCCGGTGGATGGTGATGTCATCGACGGGGCTCCGGCGGAGCAGTGGGTCAGCGCCACCGTCGAAGCCCTTGGAAAGATGGAGAATGTGACGCTGAAGCCGCGGACGATGGGCTTTGGGTCCTATGACCATGGCTATGTGCTGGCCGAGGAAAAGGTGGCCGATCATACGCCCGGTGACGGGCGGCCGCGCAAGCGGCTGTGGCGGATCCGGACGGGAAAGGTTCTGTCGGCCCAAGGCGCGATCGAACGCCCGCTGTCCTTTGCGGGGAACGACATTCCCGGCGTGATGCTGGCAAGTGCCGTGCGCGACTATGTGGTGAACTGGGCCGTCTCGCCCGGCGACCGCACGGTGGTGGTGACCAACAACGATGACGCCTATCGCACTGCGATTGCCTTGAAAGAGGTGGGGCTGGAGGTTCCGGCGATCATCGACGCAAGGGCGCAGGTGACGGGCGACCTGCCCGCCCGCGCCCGCGCCCTTGGCATCCGGATCGAGGCGGGGCGCGCCATCGTCAAGGTCAAGGGTGGCAAGCGCGTGACCGGCGTTGCCATCGGCCTGCAGGCCGGTGAGGGCGCCGTTCTGGACGAAATCGCCTGCGACGCCGTTGCCATGTCGGGCGGCTGGTCGCCCGTGGTGCACATGTGGAGCCATTGCGGCGGCAAGCTGACCTGGGACCGCAAGCACCACATGTTCCGCCCCGATGCCGCGCGCCCGCCGATCACCCATGACGGCAGCGCCATGGTCATCCCGGCAGGGGCCGCCAACGGCGCGCTGACGGCGGCCGAGGCGCTGGCCGATGCCGCAGAAGCGGGGGTTCAGGCGGTCAAGGCGCTTGGGCTGAAGGGCAAGACCACGCCCATCGGCAAGGCCGAGGCGGTGACCGAGGCGGCGATGGAAGCAGTCTGGATCATGCCGCAGGGTGCCGGGCCGAAGCTGAAGATGAAGATGTGGCTGGACTATCAGAACGACGTGAAAGTGTCGGACGTGCAGCTGGCCGCGCGCGAGGGGTATACAAGCGTCGAGCATACCAAGCGCTATACCACGCTGGGCATGGCGACGGATCAGGGAAAGCTGAGCAACATCAACGGTCTGGCCGTGCTTGCGAATGCAATGTCTGAAGACATTCCGGCGGTCGGCACCACCACCTTCCGCCCGCCCTATACGCCGGTCACTATCGGCGCGCTGGCCGGGGAATCGCGGGGGGAAATCTTCCAGCCGCTGCGGCAAAGCCCGATGCATGCCTGGCACGAGGGCAAGGGCGCCTATATGGAGCCCGTCGGCCTGTGGCGCCGGCCCTACTGCTATCCGCAAGCGGGCGAGACCCATGAACAGGCCGTCCACCGCGAGATCCTGAACACCCGCGCCAATGTGGGGATGCTGGACGCCAGCACGCTGGGCAAGATCATCGTCAAGGGGCCGGACGCGGGCCGCTTCCTGGACATGCTTTACACCAACATGATGAGCACGCTGCCGGTGGGCAAGTGCCGCTACGGGTTGATGTGCAACGAACAGGGCTTCCTGTCCGATGACGGCGTGGTGGTGCGGCTGTCGGAAGACACCTGGCTGTGCCACACCACATCCGGCGGTGCCGACCGCATCCATGGCTGGATGGAGGACTGGCTGCAGTGCGAATGGTGGGACTGGAAGGTCTTTACCGCCAACGTGACCGAGCAATACGCCCAGATCGCCGTCGCCGGCCCCAAGGCCCGCAAGGTGCTGGAAAAGCTGGGTGGAATGGATGTCTCGAAAGAGGCGCTGCCCTTCATGACCTTCAAGGATGGCACGCTGGGCGGCTTGCCGGTGCGGATCTACCGGATCTCGTTCTCGGGCGAACTCAGCTATGAAATCGCGGTTCCGGCCAGCCATGGCCGGGCCTTGTGGGAAAAGCTGGCGGAGGCGGGGGCCGAGTTCGGCTTCCAGCCCTATGGCACCGAGGCGATGCACGTCATGCGGGCCGAAAAGGGCTTTGTCATGATCGGCGACGAAACCGACGGCACGGTGATCCCGCAGGACCTGGGGCTGGACTGGGCGATTTCCAAGAAGAAGGCCGATTACCTGGGCAAGCGCGGGCAGGAGCGGACCTTCCTTGCCAGCCCCGACCGCTGGAAGCTGGTCGGCTTCGAGACGCTGGATGGCAGCGTGATCGAGGACGGCGCCTATATCCCGGCCGAAGGGATGAACGGCAACGGCCAGCGCAACACGCAAGGTCGCGTCACGTCGACCTATTACAGCCCGACCCTGAAGAAGGGCATCGCGATGGGTCTCTTGAAGCACGGGCCATCGCGGATGGGCGAGGTGGTCGAGTTCACGAAGATGGCGGGCGGCACGGTGAAGGCCAAGGTGGTCAACCCGGTGTTCCTGGATCCGAACGGGGAGAAGCAGGATGTCTGAACCGGTTTCGGCCCTTGGCGGGGCCAGCTTTCAAGGCTTTGCCAGCATCCGCGAGATCGGGCCCTTGGGCATGATCACACTGCGGGCCAAGGCGGGCACCAAGGGCCTGGACAAGGCCGTCAAGGCGGCCGTGGGCACCAAGGTGCCGGCGCTGCGGCGGATGGAATGGGCCAAGGATCGCGGCTGCGGCTGGATGAGCCCGGACGAGTACCTGCTGGTGCTGCCCTATGCCGAGGTGGCCGCGGCGATGGCGGCGCTGTCCAAGGCGCTGGAGGGCGAGCATCACCTGGCGGCCGACGTCAGCGATGCCCGCGCGGTGTTCCGCATCGAGGGCGCCAAGGCCGGCCAGGTGCTGGCCAAGCTGTGCCCCGCCGACCTGGGCGCGCTTGAACCGGGCGAGTTGCGGCGCACCCGCGTGGCCCAGGTGGCAGGGGCCTTCTGGGCCGACGAGGCGGGCTTTACCCTGGTCTCGTTCCGCTCGGTCGCGGGCTATGTGATGGGCCTTTTGGAGCATTCGGCGCGGCCGGGGTCGGAACTGGGCTGAACGGCGCTTTCCGGCCCTGCCTGGCAGGGATGAAAATTCAAAGGCTTGCGCGCCGTTCTTCAGGCGACGCTTGCGCGGCAACAGGCCCCGGACGCTGTTCCGGGGCTTGACCTTTCCGCCCTTCGGCCCCTTATTCAGGGCAACGCAGAAACCCCCGAACAGGAGTTGGACCGATGGCCTTTACCCTTCCCGACCTGCCCTATGCCCATGACGCGCTGGCGTCCCTGGGCATGTCGAAGGAGACGCTGGAATACCACCACGACCTGCACCACAAGGCCTATGTCGACAACGGCAACAAGCTGATTGCGGGCACCGAGTGGGAAGCGAAGTCGCTGGAGGATATCGTCCGCGGCACCTACCAGGCCGGCGCCGTGGCGCAGAACGGCATCTTCAACAACGCCAGCCAGCACTGGAACCACAACCTGTTCTGGGAAGTGATGGGCCCGGGCGAGGCCAAGAAGATGCCGGGCAGCCTTGAGAAGGCGCTGGTCGACGCTTTCGGCTCGGTCCAGAAGTTCAAGGACGATTTCGCCGCCGCCGGCGCGGGCCAGTTCGGCTCGGGCTGGGCCTGGCTGGTGCGCGACAAGGACGGCGCGCTGAAGGTCACCAAGACCGAGAACGGCGTGAACCCGCTGTGCTTTGGCCAGACCGCGCTGCTGGGCTGCGACGTGTGGGAGCATTCCTACTACATCGACTTCCGCAACAAGCGCCCGGCTTATCTGACCAACTTCCTGGAAAAGCTGGTCAACTGGGAAGCCGTCGCCGCGCGGATGTAAGCGCCCGGCCAGGAATTCTGCGGCCCGTGGGGAAACCCGCGGGCCGTTTGGCTTTTGCGCGGTCAGCCGTGCGAATGCTGCGACAGGCGGGCGCGCAGCGCCTCGGTCAGGGCGGGCACGTCGGGCACGGCCGAGAAATGCCCCATCAGCGAGGGGTCGGCAAAGCCTTCGCGGATGATGTGCGACAAGAGCGCGATCAGCGGCTGCCAGTAGCCGTCGACGTCCAGCAGCAGGATCGGCTTGTGGTGCAGCCCGATCTGCGCCCAGGTCAGCACCTCGAAGAACTCGTCCAGCGACCCCGCACCGCCCGGCAGGACGACGATGGCGTCCGAGTTCATGAACATCACCTTCTTGCGTTCGTGCATGTCCTCGGTGACGACCAGGGTGGTCAGGTCGCGCTTGCCGACCTCGGCCCGGATCAGGTGCACCGGGATCACGCCGAAGGTATCGGCTCCCGCGGCTTGGGCGGTGCGCGCGACCTCTCCCATCAGGCCGACGTCGCCGGCGCCATAGACCAGCCGCCAGCCCATCGCGGCGATGGTGGCGCCAAGGGCGCGGGCGGCCGCGGTGTGGGCGGGGTTGGTGCCGGGGCGCGCGCCGCAAAAGACGCAGATCGAACGGGGGGGCATGGGGACGCCTGAAATCTGTTGCCAAGGGCGGTGATATCGGGGTTCCTGTGCAAAGGAAAGCCGGGGGCACACCCGGACGCAAGGGAAGGTCGGGGCATGTCGGTTTGGGCCAGCTTGGGCGCGGGCGGCCGCGCGGTCATGGTGGTGCTGGGAATAGCGGCGGCGGGCGGGGCGGGCTATCTGGCCTGGCGCGGGATGGCGCCGGAGGCGGAGCCGGTGGTCGAAGAGCCGGTGGCGGCGGCGGAGCCTGCGGCGGAGCCGAAGCCTGCGGCGGCGGAGCCGGTTGCGGCACCCGAGCCAAACGTCGAGCCCATGGCCGAGCCGGAACCCGAGCCGGAACCCGAGCCGGAGCCGGTCGCGGCGCCGGCGCCCGAGATCACGGTGGATGCCTGGCGCGTCGCTGCGGACGGGGCGGCGACGGTGGCCGGGCGCACGGCGCCGGGGGCCGCGGTGCAGATCCTGGTCGACGGCGCGGTGGTGGCCGAGGTCACGGCCTCGGCCGGGGGCGAGTTTGCCGCGCTGTTCACTCTGGCGCCGAACCCCCAGCCCTCGCTGATGACGCTGCGCGCGGTGCTGGCCGAGGGCGGCGAGGTGGTGCTGAAGGCGGCCATCGCGCTGGGGCCGATCGCGGGGCCAGTCGAGGTGGCCGCAGAGGTGGCCGCCGA
>JAGPCN010000065.1:0-9362 GCA_018058035.1 Fuscovulum sp. | reverse complement strand
GGCTGCCGAACCGGCTGCCGAACCGGAACCTGCGCCGGAGCCCGAGGCTGCGGCCGAGGCGCCTCAGCCGGTGGCCGCGGTGGTGATCGAGACCATCGCCTATACCGCCGGTGGGGCGGTGCAGTTGGGCGGGCGCGGCCAGCCGGGCGCCTTCTTGCGCATCTATCTGGACAACGCGGCGCTGCAGACCGTGCTGGTGCCCGAGGGTGGTCGCTGGCTGACCACGTTGAAGGACACGGCCCCCGGCATCTACACGCTGCGGGTGGACCAGTTGGACGATGCCGGCCAGGTGATCTCGCGGTTCGAGACGCCGTTCAAGCGCGAGACGCTGGAGGCGCTCGCCGCCGCGGCCAAGGCCGAGGCGCCGGCGGCCGAGGCGCCCGAAGCGGTCCCTGCGGCCTCGGACCGAGTGACGGCGGCGGGACCGGAGGATGTCGGCAGCGCCGAGGAACAGGAGCCGCCGGCCGAAGTGCCGGTCGCTGATCTGGAGCCGGCCCCGGGCAGCGGCGATCTGATGCAGCCGGAAGGGCCGGTTGCAGCGGAGATGGAGGAGCCGACGGCGACAGTGCCTGCGGACGAGCCCGCGGCGGTGGAACCTGTGGCGACCGCGCCCGAAGCGCCGGCCGAGGCGCCGGTGACGGAGGTTGCGGCGGCCGAGGCGGCGCCGGTGGAACCCGCGGTGCCCGAAGCTGCGCCCGCCGAAGCTGCGCCCGCCGAACCAACTCCCGCCGCGCCGGTGACGGTGACAGTGCAGCCGGGCTTTACCCTTTGGGCGATTGCCGAAGGGCAGTTGGGCGAAGGCGTGATGTACGTCCAGGTCTACGAGGCCAACCGCGACAAGATCCGCGACCCCGACCTGATCTATCCGGGCCAGGTCTTCACCATTCCGGCGGCGGACTGACGACCCGGATGGGCCAACCCGCGCCGGGGCGGCGCGGAACCGCCATCCTACGGGGCGGCGGCGCCTTCGGCCGGCCGGATCGCGGGTTCCTCGACGCTGCGGCCATGGCGGCAGCAGGCCACCACCTCGGGGTGTTCCATGCAGCAGTCGTTCAAAAGCCAGGCGATGGTGGCCCCGAGGCCCCCGGCATCCACCGCGTAGAAGACATTGCGCGCCACCCGGCGCGAGGTCAGCAGCCCCGCCTGCTCCATCGCCGAGAGGTGGAACGACAGCCGCGAGGCCGACAGCCCCAGTTCGCGTGCGATGTCGCCGGCCGACAGGCCTTCGGCCCCCCGGGGCACCAGAAGGCGGATGAGGTCCAGCCGCGCCGCGTGGGCGAGGGCCGACAAGGCGGCGAGGGCTTTACTCCGGTCCATCGTTCAACTATTCATGCGAAGTTGAAATGAGCCTAGCCGATCTGGCCGGGCCGATCAATCCGACAAATCCCCGCGTTATCCGAAAGCCCTGCCATGCGCCGATCCACCGCCAGTTCTGCCGACCAGCACACCCAGAAGGCCTCGGGGTGGCAGACCATGGCGCGGGTGCTGCCCTATCTGTGGCCGGATGGGCAGGCTTGGGTCAAGCGGCGGGTCATCATTGCGCTGATGATGCTGGTGATGGCCAAGGCGGTGTCGATCATCACGCCCTGGCTTTACAAGCTGGCGGTCGATTCGCTGTCGGCCGAGGCGGGCAATGACCCGGTCTGGATGATGACGCTGGGCGCGGTCGGGCTGACGGTGGCCTATGGCCTGGCGCGGCTGGGGGCGGTGGCCTTTGGCGAATTGCGCGACGGGGTGTTTGTGCGGGTGGGGCAGAGGGCGCTGCGGCGGCTGGCGCTGGAGACATTCACCCACATCCATCAGCTTAGCTTGCGCTATCACATCACCCGCAAGACCGGCGGCCTGAGCCGGATCATCGAGCGTGGGGTGAAAGGCGTCGATTTCCTGTTGCGCTTCATGCTGTTTTCCATCGGGCCGCTGATCATCGAGCTGAGCCTCGTCTCGATCATCTTCGCGGTCTATTTCGGCTGGGCCTATGCGGCGGCGGTGGTGGTGACCATCGCGCTATATGTGACCTACACCTTCAAGGTGACGGAATGGCGGGTGAAGATTCGCCGGCAGATGAACGACCAGGATACCGATGCCAACCAGAAGGCGGTCGACAGCCTGCTGAACTATGAAACCGTCAAGTATTTCAACGCCGAAGCGCGCGAGGCGGCGCGCTATGACCGGGCGATGGAGGGCTATGAGGCGGCGGCGGTCAAGACCGGGCAAAGCCTGGCGATGCTGAACGCCGGCCAAAGCCTGCTGATCACCGCCGGGCTGGTGGCGGTGATGGTGCTGGCGGCGCGGGGCGTGCAGGCGGGCACCTTGACGGTAGGCGATTTCGTCATGGTCAACGCCTACATGATCCAGATCACCATGCCGCTGGGGTTCCTGGGCACGGTCTACCGGGAAATCCGACAGGCTTTGGTGGACATGGGCGAGATGTTCGCCCTGCTGGGCCAGCCGGCCGAGGTGAAGGACGCGCCCGATGCGCGGCCTTTGCAGGTGCGCGGCGGCGAGATCGTGTTCGACGACGTGCGGTTCTCTTATGAACCCAGCCGCGAGATCCTGAAGGGCGTCTCCTTTACCGTGGCGCCGGGCACGCGGCTGGCTCTGGTCGGCCATTCGGGCAGCGGCAAGTCGACCATCGGGCGGCTGGTGTTCCGATTCTATGACGTCTCGGGCGGCGCGATCCGGATCGACGGGCAGGACCTGCGGGCGGTGACGCAGACCAGCTTGCACGCGCAGATCGGGGTGGTGCCGCAGGACACGGTGCTGTTCAACGACACCATCCGTTACAACATCGCCTATGGCCGCGACGATGCGACCGAGGACCAGATCGTGGCGGCGGCCAAGGCGGCGCGGATCCACGATTTCATCCTGACGCTGCCCGAGGGCTATGACACCACGGTGGGCGAGCGTGGGCTTAAGCTGTCGGGCGGCGAAAAGCAGCGGGTGGGGATTGCGCGCACGCTGCTGAAGAACCCGCCGATCCTGATCCTGGACGAGGCGACCAGCGCACTGGACACCCAGACCGAGCAGTCGATCCAGGAATCGCTCTCCGAGATGGGGCAGGGGCGGTCGGTGATCGTGATCGCGCACCGGCTGTCGACCATTGCGGACGCCGACCTGATCCTGGTGATGGAAGAGGGCCGGGTGGTCGAACGCGGCAGCCACGAGGCGCTTTTGGCCGAGGGCGGGCGCTATGCCGCGATGTGGGCCCGCCAGATCGCCGAGGAAGAGGACCTCAAGGCGGTCGCCGCGCAATAGGCGGGGTCGGGAAAGCCGCAGGTGCGGCGGTTTTCCTTTGACGCTGCGGCGGGCATTGGACAAAGTGCGCGCCATGGGATCGGGTTAACGCGATGCTGCGCCGCGTTTTCTTCATTGTCGCGATGATCTTCGGGCTCGCCTCGGCGGCGCTCGCCGAACGGCGCGTTGCCCTGGTGCTGGCGGCCGAGGATTACAAGCAGGTCCGCAAGCTGGACAATCCGGTCAACGATGCCCGCGCGGTCGAGACGCTGCTGGAGGGCCTGGGGTTCGAGGTCTGGCTGGAGACCGACCGCGACCTGAAGCGGATGCGCCGGGCGCTGGACGACTTTCGCACCGACGCCAAGGGGGCGGACGTGGCGCTGGTGTTCTTTGCCGGCCACGGGGTGGCGCTGCAGGGGGTGAACTACCTGTTGCCGACGGATGCCGATCCGGCCTCGTCGCAGAAGCTGGCCGAGACGTCCTTGCCGCTGGAAGAGGTGCGCAACGCGCTGGCCGAGGTGGCTCCGATGGCGATCGTGCTCTTGGACGCCTGCCGCGACGATCCCTTTGCCGCCGGCGCAAGTGGCAGCGAAGACGGGCGCGGCGCGGTGCCGCTGGCGGGCGACCCGCCCGACGCGCCGAAGCCGCAGCCCGGCCTGGGCCGGATCGGCCGCGCCGATGGCGTGGTCTTTGCCTTTTCCGCCGCCCCGGGCGAGACCGCCTCGGACGGGCAGGGCGACAATTCGCCGTTTACCGCGGCGCTGTTGCGCCACTTCGGCACCGGCGGGGTCGAGCTGAAATCGGCGCTGACGCTGGTGCAGCAGGATGTCTACGACCGCTCGCGCGGGCATCAGCTGCCCTATATCGAAAGCGGCCTGCCGCAGCTGCTGTACCTGACCGAAAAGGGCGATCTGCCCGAACGCGACCGGCTCTTGATGGCGATGGCCGACCTGACGCCCGACCTGCGCACCGAGGTCGAGCAGATCGCCGCCTCTTACGACATGCCGCTGGCGCCGCTTTATGCCGCGCTGATCTCGTCGGACCTGGGCAGCCGCACCACCGAGGACCGCCAGCGCCTGCTGCAAGAGGCCGCCGAATCCTATCGCCAGTTCCAGGACGGGCTGGTCAAGAACGCCAGCAGCGACCCGCGCGTGGCCGAGTTGCGCGTCAAGGCCGAGGAACAGCTGGCGCTTGGCGCCAACGACGCCGCCCGCACGCTTCTCAGCGAGGCCGCCGAGATCGACGCCGAGGCGCGCAAGTCGCTGAAGGAAAACATTGCCGAGATGACCGAGAACCTGGCCGCGCGGACGGTGTCGGAAGCGGCCTCGCATGTGCTGAACGCCCAGGCCGCGCGCACCGACCTGCGCTATGACCTGGCGATCGAGGACCTGACAAAGGCGACCGAGCTTTACGCCGAGGCCCGCGCCAACCTGCCCGACCGCGAGGCCCGCTTTGCCTACAACGATGCGCTGCGCGACCTGGGCGACCTGCAACTGGTGGCCGGCAACCTGAACGGCGCGCTGCAATCCTATGACACCCGCCGCGACTTTGCCGAGGAACAGGCGCTGGCCAACCCGCTGGATTACGGCTGGGTGCGCGAACTGGTCTGGAGCCTGAATTCCACCGGCCAGGTGCTGACCCAGATGGGCTTCCTGCAAGAGGCCGAAAAGATCTATGAGCGCGCCTATGAGGTGACGGCCAAGCAGAACGCCGACACCCCCGACGACCCGGTGCTGCTGCGCGACCTGGAAGTGGTACTGAACAAGCTGGGCGACCTGCGGATCGCCCGCAACGACCTGGCGGGCGCGCTGAGCGCGTTCCAGGAGGGGCTGGGCATCTCCGAGGCGCTGCTGGATACCGCGCCCGACAATGTGGTCTACAACCAGGACGTCTCGATCAGCCACGAACGCATCGGCGACGTGCTGGTGGCGATGGGCGACCGCGCCGCCGCGCGCGAGGCCTATGACGTGTCGCTGCGAATTTCGCAGAAACTGGCGAACGACTATCCCGACGATCTGGAAATTCGCCGCAACCTGTCGGTCAGCTACGAACGGCTGGGCGATGCGATGCAGGCCGAGGGCGACATGGATTCGGCGCTGGCCGCCTTCAACGAGGCCCTGAAGATCCGCGAGGACCTGCAGGCGCTGGACCCCGGCAACGTCACGCGCAAGCGCGACAGCGCGATCATCTACGAACGGGTGGGCGACATCTACAACCTGCTGGGCGATCCCGGCTCGGCCTTGATGAACCACGAACTGGCGCGCGGCATCCGGGCCGAACTGGTGGCGCTGGACCCCGCGAACGTGGTCTGGGCGCGCGACCTGACGGTCAGCCACGAACGGGTGGGCGGCATCTACCAGCAAGAGGGCGACTTTGCCGGCGCGCTGGATGCCTATTCGGCCTGCCGCGACCTGCGGCTGTCGATCATCGCCATCGACCCCGGCAACCTGCAGCGCCAGCGCGACCTGGGCGTCTGCCTGGACAAGGTGGGCCAGGCGCTGCGCGGCCTGGGCGAGGTGGACCAGGCGCTGGCCGCGCAGGACACCGCGCTGGCGACCCGGCGGGCCACCGCCGGGGCCGATCCGACGGTGGTGCAGTTCCAGCTGGACATGACCTTTTCCCTGTCCGCCATCGGCAGCATGCAGAAAGAGCGCGGCGAGATGGCGGCGGCCGATGCCGCCTATGCCGAGGCCATCGCGATCCTGCTGGCGCTGGTCGATCGCAACCCCGACGACCTGCCCAGCCAGCGTGACATCACCATCTATGCCTCGGAACTGTCGGACATCGCCAAGCAGATGGGCGACGGCGCGCGGGCGGCGGAATACGGGCAGCTGGCGCTGTCGAAAGCGGATGTGCTGCTGGCGGCCTCGCCCACCGACAAGGTCTATCTCTATGACCGGGTGGTGGCCTCGAACCGGCTGGGCGATGCGCTGGCACTGGCGCAGGATTACGGCGGCGCCCGCGCGGCCTTCGAGATCATGGTGGCGGTGACCTTCCAGCTGGCCTCGGCCGATCCCTACGACCGCGCCGCCGCCTGGGATTACGGCCTGGCGATGATGCGGCTGGGCGAGATGAAGATGGCGCTTGGCGATTATCCGGCGGCGCGGGCCGATCTTGAGGTGGCGGTGGCGATGCGGCAATGGCTGGTCGATCAGGATCCGGCCCAGGTTCCGGCGCAGCGCGACCTGGCCTTCGTGTTGCAGAAGCTGGCCGACACCCACTGGTTCGAAGAGGCCCGCGACCTGGGCCGCCCGATCGAGGAACGCGCGCTGGCGATCCTGCGCTGGATCGACGCGACCGAACCGGGGATGGTCTGGAACATCCTGGACCTGGTGACCGCGCTGGACCGCACCGGCAGCTACATGGCCGATGCCACGCCCTACCAGCGCGAGGCGCTGGCGCTGCTGGAAGGCTTGCAGGCGCGCGGCGAGATGCCCGACACCTACCTCGGCTGGATGGACAACTACCGCAAGGCCCTGGGGCTGAACTAGCCGCCGGGGGGCGGGGCCGGGGCTTGGCAACCTTGGCGCTTTGCCTGTAAGACGGGGCAACAAGAACATCCGAGGTCGGCGTGAGCACCCCTGACAGTTTCATCGAGGAAGTGACCGAGGAGGTCCGGCGCGACCGGCTGTTCCGGCTGTTCCGCAAATACGGCTGGATCGGCATCGTGCTGGTCGTGGCGGTTGTGGCGGGCACCGGCTTCAACGAATGGCGCAAGGCCCGGGCCGAGACGCGGGCCGAAGCCTTCGGTGACGCCCTACTTGAGGCGCTGGATACCGGCGGCCCCGAAGAGCGGCGCGCGGCGCTGGCGGGCATTCCGGCCGACGGGCCGCAGGCGCAGCTTCTGGCGCTGATCCTGGGGTCCGACCCGGCCGAGGACCGTGCCGGAACGCTGGCGGCGCTGGATGGCCTGATCGCCGACCCAGGCCTGGCGCCGGCCTACCGCGACCTGGCGGTGCTGCGCCGGGTGATCCTGGCCGGGGCCGGGATGCCGCTGGCCGACCGCCGCGCCGCGCTGGAGCCGATTGCCGCGGCGGGCCGTCCCTATCGCGCACTGGCGGCCGAACAGCTGGCCTATCTGCAGATCGAAGAGGGCAAGGTCGATCAGGCCATCGCGGCGCTGCAGGCGCTTGCCCAGGACCAGGACGCCTCGGGGGCGCTGAAGGCGCGGGCGGCGCAGATGATCACGGCCCTGGGCGGCACGCCCAAGGCGGCCGATGCCCCGGCATCGGACGGCTGAGCGGCAGCAACGGAAAGAGGACGGGCAAGTGGCGGCAGGGCGGAACGGGCTTTGGGCAGGGGTGGCCGCGCTGGCGGTGCTGGCCGCCTGCGGCGAAAAGGAAGTGATCCTTCCGGGCGAGCGCTTTCCGGTGCGCGCCGATCTGGCCGCCAGCCAGCCGACCGAAGAGGTGCCGGACCCCAAGGCCCCTGACCTGACGCCGCCGATGGAAAGCCGGCCGATCGACCTGCCCGCGGTGCAGGGCAATGCCGACTGGGCGCAACGCGGCGGCGGCGCGCGCCATGCGCCGCCGCATGCGGCGCTGTCGGCAGCACCTGTCGCGGTCTGGACGGCGCCGGTCGGCGCTGGCAACAGCCGCCGCAACCGCATCGCCGCGGCGCCGGTGGTGGCCGGCGGCCGGGTCTTTGCGATGGATGCGGGCACCGTGGTGACCGCCGTCTCGACCGGCGGCGCGGCGCTGTGGCAGGCAGACCTGACGGCCGGCTTCGACAAGGGCGGCGGTGTTTCGGGCGGCGGCCTGGCGGCCGAGGGCGGCCGGGTCTACGCCGGCACCGCCTATGGCGAGGTGGTGGCGCTGGATGCCGCCAGCGGCGCCGTCGCCTGGCGCCAGCGCGTCGAGGCGCCAGCGATCGGGGCGCCGGCGGTGGCCGATGGCGTGGTCTATGTGGCGGGCCGCGACGGCAGTGCCTGGGCGCTGGACGCGACCGACGGCAAGGTGATCTGGCAGGTCTTCGGCGCCCCCGGCAAGGTCGGCTGGCTGGGCAGCGCCGCCCCCACGGTCGGCGACCGCGCGGTCTATTTCCCCTCCAGTTCCGGCGACCTGATGGCGGTGCTGAAGGTCGGCGGCGGTACCACGGTCTGGCACGCCAGCGCCGCGGGCAAGCGGCTGGGCCGCGCCTATGCGCTGTCGCCCGACATCACCGCGGATGCCGCGCTGACCGGCGGCGTGCTTTATGCCGGCACCGGCTCGGGGCGGACAGTGGCGCTGGAACCCGGCTCGGGCGAGGCGATCTGGGGCGTGAACGAGGGCGCGATGGGGCCCTTTGCCATCGCCGGCGGGTCGCTCTTCATGGTCAGCGACGAATCCCGCCTGGTGCGGATGGATGCCGAAACCGGCGACATCGTCTGGTCGGTCGAGATGCCCTATTTCGAGGCCGAGAAGATCAAGAAGCGCAAGGCCATCGTGGCGCATTACGGCCCCGTGCTGGCCGGCGGGCGGCTTTGGGTGGCCTCGGGCGACGGTCGGCTGTCGGCGTTTTCGCCGACCGACGGCAGCCTGGTCTACACCACCGACATCCCGGGCGGCGCCGCGGCGCAGCCGGCGGTGGCGGGCGGGGTCCTTTATGTCGTCACCGGCAAGGGCCAACTTGTGGCTTTCCGCTGACGCTTTCCCCGTGTAAGGCGGGCGCTTCGCAGTTCGGACGCATGAGATGAGCTTTACCCTTGCCATCGTCGGCCGGCCCAACGTGGGCAAGTCGACGCTTTTCAACCGCCTGGTCGGGCGCAGGCTGGCGCTGGTCGACGACACGCCCGGCGTGACGCGCGACCTGCGCGAGGGCGACGCGCGCCTCTTCGACCTGCGGTTCACCGTGATCGACACCGCGGGCCTGGAAGAGGTGACCGACGACAGCCTGCAGGGCCGGATGCGGCGGCTGACCGAACGCGCGGTCGACATGGCCGACGTGTGCCTGTTCCTGCTGGACGGTCGGGTGGGGGTGACGCCATCTGACCAGGTCTTTGCCGAGATCCTGCGCCGCAAGGGCGCGCGGGTGATCCTGGGCGTGAACAAGGCCGAGGGCCGCGCCGGCGAGTCGGGCGCGCTGGAGGCCTATTCGCTGGGCCTGGGCGAACCCTTGCGCCTGTCGGCCGAGCATGGCGAGGGGATGGA
>JAGPCN010000064.1 GCA_018058035.1 Fuscovulum sp. | reverse complement strand
GCTTTGGCTTCCGCGACGTTGCGCTCTTTAGCGTAGCAGAACGACCAGATTTCATCGGCTTGGACATGCGAGGCTTTGATGCCGCGAACGTGTTCATCGTGGTAGGCGGCGCAAGCCTTCCCGGCATCTTCCAGCAACTTCGTGACGGTGTTCTTCGACACATCCGCGATGCGCGTGGTCGCACGGATGGAGTTGCCTTCCACCAGCAAGCGGAGGATCAGGGCGCGGGTTTTGGTGTCGAGCGTGTTCTACTAACCATTATGCATAGCGCCGATGCTGGGTCAATGGAAATGCGCAGGTGATGCAGGCAATGCAGGCAATGCAGGCAATGCAGGCAATGCAGGCAAAAACACTGCTCCTGCATCACCTGCAATAATTTTCTGGACCTGCATAACCTGCATGTGTGATATTGGTCAGCGTCGCCAGCATCACCAGCACAGGAAACGAAAATGAACTCCATCCAAAAGGTCTTGGCCACCCACCAGAGCGTCGTCGAGAATGGACACGTCAACGCGGGCGGTCTGCGCTACCGCAGCTATGCTGTTTCAACCCTTCGGGGCGGGGTCGGCAAATCTACACTGACGTTCAACTTGGCCTATGAGTTGGCGCAGCAGCGCTCGCTGTTGTTGGCCGACATGTGCGCGCAGTGCAACCTCACGGAAAACCTGATGCGTGATCAGGAACCAGACATCACCGTGTTGGAAGCCCTGCAGCCCATCCTGCTTGGTCCTGCCTTTGGAAGCGTTCCAGAAGATGCGTCCTACCGCGTTTCGACCTACTGCGATGCCTTCAAGTCAGTGAGGCCGAGCTTCCTCATGCCTGGCAATGCTGAACTCTTCGCGTTCCCGTCCATGCTTTATCAGCAGCTTCAAACGGCTCACGCGCAGGGCAACAAGACTGCCGTCAAGTCCCTGCTGGAAAGCCTCAAGACCGCATTGGACCGCGAAGTGGAGGCCAAGAAGGCAGACGGTATTCTTATCGATACAAGCCCCTTTTACGCAGGCGGCACCCATTTGGCGTGGTGCGCCGCTGACGCAGTGATCGTTCCAGTCCGCGTTGACGAACACTCGTTGGAGTCGCTGGAGCTCACGCTTGACCTGTTGGACAACCCAAAGAAGGACTTCGGGGTCTGGAACGAGCGGGCTGGGGGGCGAAAGGGCCCGAGAGTTGCTGCTATCGTCATGACCATGGTGGGGTCAAAGAGCCAGATGAGAGCTACCCCTGACCGGGCCTCCCGAATGTATATCGAGCGGGCCATCGCAATTGCGGAGAAGCACGCTGGCCTCTTCGACTACGACGATCCCTCGGACGCCTTTGTGGTCACGGACGACTTTGTGTCTGCCGGGCGCATCAGCGGGGCCAAGAGCATCCCGATATCAAGACTTAAGGTCGGTAGCTTCCACAGCGTCGAAGGTAAGCGATTGCAGGTCAACGCCTCGGCGCAGCGCTACCAGCGGGAGATCGCTTACCTCGTCAGCATCCTCTAGCCTTTTGCCCACCGCTTCGCCGCCGCCGCTTGAGCAATCTCGCGGCGGCGTTCTGCTGTCATGCTCGCCGATCTAGCCTCGCCGCCCTTCTTGCCCAAAGCTTGCGCGGCCTTGTCTTTCTGCTCGCCCGGCAAGTCTGCAGCATCCCCCGTCGCCACGTCCACGATGAACTTGGCAAGCTGGTTGGCGTCACGCGGTCGTTTTGGTCTGTCGGTCATGCCATAAAGATAGTGCCTGCCGGGGCTGGGCGCAAACCCTGCCTCACGCGCGCGGGAACTTTCTGATTTCAAACTGACCCACTACCCGGAATTCGCCCGCCCTTGCCCCGCGGCGTCGGCCCGGCTACCCATGCGGCATGGACTGGGTCAAGATCGTTCACCTCCTTTGCGTCATGGGCTGGATGACCTCCATCTTCGCCGTGCCGCGCGCCCTGATCTACTGGCGGCGCGAGTGGGAGCGGCTGGGCGAATTCGGCCCGCTGGGCGACCTGACGATCCGGCTTTACCGCTTTTCCGCCGGGCTGGCGGTGATCGCACTGGTCACCGGCCTCTGGCTGGCCTGGTCGGTCTGGGGGTTCGAGCCCTGGGTGCATGTCAAGCTGGCGCTGGTCACCCTGCTGGCCGCGCATTACCTCTGGACCGGGCTGCTGGTGCTGCGCGCGCGGCGCGGCGATTTCGGCCATTCCGACATCTACCTGCGCATCTTCAACGAGATCAGCGTGCTGGGCGTCATCGCGATCCTCTGGGTCGTGGTGGTCAAGCCGTTCTGACGGCGATGCCGCTGCCGCTTCCCGCCGCCGACCTGGCCGCATTGGCGGCGATCCTGGTCGCCTGGATGGGGGCCGGCTGGCTGATCGAGCATCCGCCCGCCGCGCGGCCCTCGGTCAGCCACCTGATGCAGGATTACCGCCGCGACTGGATGCGCACCTTCGTCAGCCGCCAGCCGCGCATCTTCGACGCCACCCTGATCGATTCGCTGCGCCAGGGCACCGCCTTCTTCGCCTCGGCCTCGATGATCGCCATCGGCGGCGGCGTGGCGCTGATCGGCAACACGCCCACCATCGCCCGCCTGGCCGCCGACCTGCCGGTCGAGACCTCGGGCATCGACCTGGGGCTGAAGATGCTGCTGCCGCTGGGATTCCTGGCCAATGCGCTGCTCAAGTTCGTCTGGGCGCACCGGCTGTTCGGCTATTGCTCGATCCTGATGGCGGCCGTCCCGAACGACCCCTCCGATCCCGCCGCCCTGCCCCGCGCCCAGCAGGCGGCCGAGATCAACATCACCGCCGCGAAGTCGTTCAACCGCGGCCTGCGGTCGATCTACTTCGCGCTGGCCGCGCTGGCCTGGATCCTTGGCCCCTGGGGGCTTCTGGCCGCCACGCTGGCCGCCGCCACGGTCCTGTTGCGGCGCGAGTTCTGGTCGCAATCGCGCCAGGTCATGCTGACCCCGCCGCGCTAGCGCAGCGCCGCCGCCACCTCGGCCCCGACCGCCTCGCCCGACAGCCGGGCGCCGGCCGCCGTCTGCATCAGCCCGGCACCGGCCAAAGCCTCGCCGGCGAACCAGATCCGCCCGCCCACCGGCCGGCGCAGCACCGCGCGCGCCGCCGCCCGCCCCGGCCGCGCCGCCGCATAGGCGCCGCGCACCCGCCGCTCGCCGCCCCAGTTGGTCATGATGCCGTGCCCGACCCGCGCCCGCACCTCGGACCCGAAGATGTCGACCAGCCGGTCGGTGGCGAAATCCACCGCCGCCGCCGCGCCCGCCGCCTCGATCTCCCAGGCGAAATCGCCGCCGACAAAGCCCACCATCAGGTCCAGGTCGAAGGGAAAGCACAGGAAGAACAGGTCATGCCGCGCCCGCCGCTCGATCAGAAGGTCGTCGAACGGCGCCAGCCCCAGCCGCGTTCCCGATACCTGCAGCGGGATCTTGGTCAGCAAGCCCATCGGCAGGTCGAAGATCGCCTCCTGATGCGCCTCGGGCAGGGCCGGAAAGAACCCGATGTCCTCGAACTGCAAGACGCCGGTCGACACCGTCACCACCACCGCCCGCGCCCGGATCGTGCCGCGGGCGGTCTCCACCTCGACCCCCGGCCCGTTCCAGCGGATGCGCCGGACCGGGCAGCCCAGCGTGACCGGCACATCCGCCCCCCAGCGGTGGATCAGCGCCCCGAACCCCTGCCGGGTGAAATGGTTGGGGTCCAGCTCGGCCGCCGCCTGGAAATCGGCGATGCTGATCTCGTCATCGTCGGCACCAAAGTCCATCGGCCCGGCAAAGGTGGAATTCGCCCGCAGGCAATGACAATCGGCGATCAGGCTGGCCAGCCGGTCGTCGGCGCCGCGATGCGCCGCCATCGCCCGCGCCAACGCCCCGTCGGCCGCCTTCACCCGCGCCATCTCGGCTTCGGTCGCCCGGCGGTCGCCGAAATACAGATGGTCCAGCCCCATGTCGTGATGAAACAGCGTCCAGCCCGCTGCCACCGCCTCGGGGTAGAACGGGTTGCGGTCCGCCGCATGCAGCCAGGCACAGCCGATGTCGAAGGGCACCCCGAAATCCCGGTCGGTCGTCCAGGCCCGGCCGCCGATCCGCTCCATCGCCTCGACCACCACGAAAGATCGCCCCGCCGCGCGCAGCGCCTTGGCCGCCCCCAGCCCCGCGCAGCCGGCCCCGACCACCACCACATCCACGTCAGCCATGGAAATCCCCCGGACATTCGCCCGCCATCAAATACCCGGAAATCATGCCGCAAACGCAGGATTCGCAACACCCCGCCTTGCTCTTTGACAAATACTCCCAGGGGGCTTGGGGGCAGGATGCCCCCATCAGCCGAGGAGGAGGCGAAGGCCGACGACGAGAGGAAAAACTTCGCCGTCAGGCGGCGATTGCTTCACCGCCCTCCCCCGACCGGCCGCCTCAGGCCCGGGCGCCGCGCCGCCCCTCGATCAGCCAGGCCGCCACCGCCAGACCCGCGGCCAGCACCAGCCAGGCCCAGCCCGGCAGCAGCGCGGCCACCTGCACGTCTTCGGTCTCGTAGGCGCCGCGCGGGGTGATCCCGATCCAGCCGCGCCCGCTGGTCGGGCGCCCCTCGGCCACGACGCGCAGGTCCGGCACGCCGGCCTCGATCCGGCTGGCCGAACCCCGTGCCGCCGCCAGCGCCGGCGCCAGCACCTCGGCCGAGGCGATGGTCTCGACGAACTCGCGCGGGGCGGCGGGGCCGATGCCGACGACCCGCGTCAGGTCCTCCTGCTCCAGCCGGTACAGACCCAGGGCCGGCGCCGGCCAGACCACTTCCCAGCGGCCCGGTGCGGTCTGCTGCATCTGCAACGTCACCTGCGCCCCGTCCGGCCCGGTCACCGCCAGCGGCCCCGGCGGTTCCTCGCGGATCGTGCGGCGCACGATGGTCAGCACCTGGCCCTCGACTGTCGCGGTCAGGGTTTCTTCCTCAAGCTCGGGTTCCTTCAGCATCCAGTGCGCCAGCCGCCGCAACAGCTCCAGCTGAGGCCCGCCGCCTTCGTAGCCGCGCCCCCACAGCCAGGCGTGGTCGCTGGCCAGAACCGCGATCCGGCCCTCGCCCACCCGGTCCAGCACCAGCAGGGGCAGCCCGCGCGGGCCTTCCATCAGCCGTTCGCCCGACAGCTGCTCGACCTCGGCGATGCGGAACCAGCGGCCCCAGCCGGGCTGGCCGCCCTCGCCCTCGGGGGCGAATTTCTCCAGCCCCTCGGTCACCGGATGGCGCTTGCCCAGGTCGGTCACCGTCGGCCGATAGCCCTCTTCCACCACCTGCGCCGTCGGCGCCACCGGCAGGATCTCGGCCAGGGGCGACCGATAAAGGCTGTCCACCACCCCGAATTCCGGGCCCGCCGCCACCAGCACGGTGCCGCCGTTCTTCACATAGTTGACCACGTTCTCGATGTAGGACATCGGCAGGATGCCCCGCATCCGGTAGCGGTCAAAGATGATCAGGTCGAATTCCTCGATCTTTTCCAGGAACAGCTCGCGCGTCGGAAAGGCGATCAGCGACAGCTCGTCGACCGGCACCGAATCCTGCTTTTCCGGCGGCCGCAAGATGGTGAAATGCACCAGGTCGACGCTGGCATCCGATTTCAGCAGGTTGCGCCAGACCCGTTCGCCGGCATGCGGTTCGCCCGAAACCAGCAGCACCCGCAGCCGGTCGCGCACGCCGTTCACCTGCACGACCTGGGCATTGTTGCGCTCGGTCAGCTCGCCCTCGACCGGCGCGACCGAGAATTGCAGCACGTTCATCCCGCCATGCGGCAGCGTCACCGGCACGTCCAGTTCCACACCCACCGGGATGGAGTAGGTCTGTGGCGGCTCGGCGTCGACCGTGATGGTCAGCGCCACGTCCTGCCCCGCGGCCGAGGGAACCGCGCCGCCTTCGGCTGCCACGTCCTCGACCATCAGCTTCATCACGAATTCCTCGCCGATGATGGCGAAGGCGGGGGCGTTGCGGATCACCAGCCGGCGGTCCCAGTCGGATTGCCGGCCGGTCAGCAGCACATGCAGCGGGGCGGGGAGCCGCGGCGTCAGTTCCAGGTCGTGCACCCGGCCATCGGTCACCAGCAGAACGCCGGCGACACGCGCGCGCGGCTCTTCGGCCAGGGCCTCGGCCATCGCGGTCATCGCCAGCGTGCCGGCATCCTCGGCCCCGTCGGAAAACCGGCGCACCACCAGCGTGGTTCCGGGCATCGCCGCCACCTCGGCCTCGACCCGGGCGACCGCCTCCGAGACCTGAGCGGGCCGGCCGCCCAGGGTCTGGCTGGCGCTTTCGTCGACGATCAGGATCACGATGTCGTCCAGCGCGGCGCGGGTTTCCTCTTGCAGGGACGGGTTGGCCAGCGCCGCCAGCAAGGCCGCCGCCGACAGCCCGCGCAGCGCCCAGCCGGGCAGCCCCTTGACCAGCGCCAGCGCCAGGAACAGCAGCGCCACCCCCGCCAGCGCCCAGATCACGGGCCAGCCGACCAGCGGATCGAACACCAGGCTCATTGCCCCAGCCTTTCCAGCAGCGCCGGCACATGCACCTGGTCGGATTTGTAGTTGCCGGTCAGCACATGCATGATCAGGTTGATGCCGAAGCGATAGGCGATCTCGCGCTGGCGCTCGCCGGCAAAGCCGCGGCCGACCGGCAGCACCGGCACGCCCGCGTCATCGGTGGCCCAGGCGGCGGCCCAGTCGTTGCCGCCGATGATCACCGGGGTCACGCCATCGTTCAGGCTGCGGAACGGCATCCCTTCCTCCAATGCGGCATCGGGGGGCGCGGCCTCGACCCAGATCGGCCCCTGCGGGTAGCGGCCGGGGAATTCCTGCAACAGATAGAAGGTGCGGGTCAGCACATGGTCGGCCGGAATCTGCTCCAGCGGCGGAATGTCCAGCCCCGCCGCGATGCGTTGCAGGGCCGCCCCTTCGGGCGTGGTGCCGCCAAAGCCCGAGATCTCGGCGTCGCGGGTGTCGAACAGGATCATCCCGCCGGTGCGCAGGTATTCGTTCAGCTTTTCGTAGGCCTTGGCCGAGGGCGTGGCCATGTCGGCGGTGACAGGCCAGTACAGGAAGGGAAAGAACGCCAGTTCGTCGCGCTCGACATCCACGGCCATCGGCAACGCGGGTTCGATCGCCGTGCGCTCCCACAGCCGGTCGCCCAGGCCCGCCAGGCCCTGCGCGGCCAGGTCGTCAACCTGTGCGTCGCCGGTCAGCACATGCGCCAGCACCACCGCGGTGGTGGCCTGGATGGCGAAATCGTCGCCGGGCTGCGGCCCCGCGTCTGCCTGTTGTGCGCGGGCGCCGCCCGTCGGCAGGCCCATCGAAAGCGCGGCAAGGGCCAGCACCGCCGCCCCGCGGCGCAGGCCCGACAGCCGCCCCGCCACCCACAGCGCGGCCAGCACGTCGACCAGCAGCATCGCCAGCGCCGCGGTCAGGAAGCCGCCCTTCAGCGACCGTTCCGGCGCCACCTCCAGCGTCTCGACCTTGGCCGAGCCCGGCCAGACCGCCGGTTCAAGCGCGGTTTCGGCGGCAATCACGTTCAACGCCACGCGCCGGTCCAGCCCGGCATACAGGCCCGGAGGCTGGTCGGGGCCAGGGCCTTCGACGATGGCGCGGGCCAGCACCTCGCCGTCAACCCCCGCGACCGAGCCGGCCTCGCGCCGGGCGCCCCAGGCATCCAGCAGCTCTTCGGGCACCCAGACCTGGCCCGCCAGATCGGCGGCCTCGGGCATCGCGGGCCGGGTCGAGACCGCCAGCCGTTCCAGCATCTGAACGAACAGGCCCGACAGCGGCAGGCTGGACCATTCTGCATTCGCCGTCACATGCACCAGCACCACCTGCCCGTCGCCCACGGCCTTGCGGGTGACCAGCGGCGTGCCATCCTCCAGCGCGGCGATGGTGCGGGCGGCCAGGTCGGGGTCGGGCTGCGCCAGCACCTGTTCGCGCACCTCGACATCGCCGGGCAGCGGCAGGCCGTAGAACGGGCTGTCCTCGCGGAACGGGGCCAGCTTCTTCGGCTCGCCCCAGCTCATGGCGCCGCCGACGGTGCGGCCGCCCTCGCGCAGGCGCACCGGCAGAAGCGGGTCTTCGTCAAAGCGGCTGACGTCGCTGGCGGCCAGCCGCGGCCCGGCAAAGCGCAAGAGCAGGCCGCCCTCTTCCAGCCAGTCCAGCGTGGCGTCCTGTTCGGCCTGGGTGACGCGCGCCACATCGGCCAGGATGATCACATCGGGCTTGGCCACCAGCACGTCCGACAGGCTGCCCTCGATCAGGTCGGCCACCGGGGCCAGCGCCTGGCGCAGGTAATGCGTCGGCGACAGCAGTTGCAGCCCCTCCTGGTCGGGGCCGGCGCCGATGATCGCCACCTTGCGCCGTTTCAGGCTGTCGTCGGTCAGGCTGACTGCGCCGGCGCTGCGCAGGCCCGGGATCTCGAACCGGGTGACGCGGTTGCGCAACTCGGGCGGCAGGTCGATCACGGCTTCGGCCCGGGTCTCGCCGGGGCGGAAGGTCAGCTGGGCGCGGGCCAGTTCGCGGTCGATGCCCGCCGGATCGGGACCGCGCGCCGCCACCTCGACCGTGACGCCATCGGCCGGCGGCAGGCGGCTGACCGAGACGGTGACCTTGCCGCCCTCGTAGGCCGCGGGATGCAGGGCAAAGACCGGGCGGGGGCTTTCCACCACGGTCAGTGCGCCGCGGTCGGCCAGAGCGGCGGCCAAGATCTCGCGGCCCGGATGGGCCAGGCCATCGGACAGCCAGACGGCGTCAAAGCCGCCCTCGGGCAGCACCCCGCCCCAGGCGGCCAGGTCGCGCGGCGCCCAGGCGGCGGGTTCCATCCCCATCAGGCGGCCGGTCCATGCCTCGGCGGTCTGGAACAGGATTTCCTGCGGGGTGTCGGTCAGGCGCAGCACCGCGACGGTGCGGCCGGCGCTGCCCGCCTCTTCGACCAGCTGGCCGGCGCGTTCGACCCGCCGCGCCCAGTCGCGCGCATCGGCCCAGCCGCCATCCAGCACCACCAGCAAGGGGCCGCTGCCGGCCTGCCGTTCCTCGGGGTTCAGGATCGGGCCGGCAAAGCCGACGATCGCCGCCGCCACCGCCAGCATCCGCAGCAGCAACAGCCACCAGGGCGTGCGGTCGGTCTCGGCATCGTCATCGCGCAGGCCCAGAAGCAGCGCCACGCCGGGGAACCGGCGGCGGATCGGCGCCGGCGGCACGGCGCGCAGCAATAGCCACAGGATCGGCAGCACGATCAGCGCGGCCAGAAGCCAGGGCGTCAGAAAGCCAATGGGGCCCAGGGTGAACATCTAGCGCCCGCCCTCCAGCGCCCGATAAAGCCACAGCAGCGCCGCCTGCGCCGGCTGGCCGGTGTGATGCGCGCTGAAATGCCAGCCGACCGCGCGCGCCAGCCGCGCCAGCCGGTCCTTGCGCTCGGCCAGTCGGGCCAGATAGCGGTCGCGCAGGTCGCCAGCCTTGCGGGTTTCATGCGCCAGCGTGCCGCCCATGGATTCAAAGATCGTGCGGCCGTCAAAGGGAAATTCCTCTTCGGCGGGGTCCAGCACCATCAGCAGCGCGCCCTTGACGCCGCGGTCCGAAGCCCGCGCCAGCGCGGCCTCGACCCCCGCCGGATCGCCCAGGAAATCGGAAAAGAACGCCGCGCGGCCGTGGCTGACCATGCCTTCGGCATCAGGGGCTGCGTAATCGCCCGCTTCGGGCACTGTGGCCAGACGCGCGGCCAGGCGCACCAGCTGAGCCCGGCCCGAGCGCGGGGCGGCCAGGCCCGACAGGCCCACCCGTTCGCCGCCGCGCAGGAGCAGGACGGCCAGCGCCAGCGCCAGCAGGCGGGCGCGGTCGGCCTTGGCCTCGCGCCCCTTGGCGCCCGAGAAGGACATGCTTTTCGACGGATCGACCCAAAGCGTCACCGACTGCGCCGCCTGCCATTCGCGTTCGCGCACGAAATGCGCATCGCTGCGGGCCGAGCGGCGCCAGTCGATCAGCCGCGCCGGATCGCCCTGGTGGGCGGCGCGATATTGCCAGAACTCGTCGCCCAGACCCGCCCGGCGGCGGCCGTGTTCGCCCAGCATCACGGTCTGGGCCAGCATCTCGGCCTCGGCCAGCAGGGGCGGCAGGGTCTGGCCCAGGGCCTCGGCCCGGGTGCGCAGGTCGCCGGGGGCGGGATGGGCGGTCACGCGGCGGCCTCAAGCCCCAGCACGCGGCCGGTGACCCGGGAGATGATGCCTTGCAGCGTCTCGCCGCGCGCCCGGGCGGCGAAGGACAGCGCCATGCGGTGTTCCAGGCAGGCCTGCGCCAGGGCGGCCACGTCATCAAGGCCGGGGGCCAGCCGGCCCTGCAACAGCGCCCGCGCCCGCACCGTCAGCATCAGCGCCTGCGCCGCACGCGGGCCGGGGCCCCAGGCCAGGCTGTCGGAGAGGTCGCGGCCTTCGGGTTCCTGCGGGCGGCAGGCGCGGACGAGGTCCAGGATCGACTCGATCACCTTGTCGCCGACCGGCATCCGGCGGACCACGGATTGCGCGGCGATCAGCGCCTCGGCGGAAAAGACCTGGTGGCTTTCGGCCTCTTCGGCCCCCGTCGTGGCGATCAGGATGTCGCGTTCCACCGCGCGGGTGGGATAGGCCACGTCGACCTGCACCAGGAAGCGGTCAAGCTGCGCTTCGGGCAGGGGATAGGTGCCTTCCTGTTCGATCGGATTCTGGGTGGCCAGGACGTGGAAGGGGCGGCCAAGCGGGCGGTGTTCGCCGGCGATGGTGACCTCTTTCTCCTGCATGGCCTGGAGCAGGGCGGACTGGGTGCGCGGGCTGGCGCGGTTGATCTCGTCGGCCATCAGAAGCTGGCAGAACACCGGGCCTTCGAGAAAGCGGAAGGCGCGGCTGCCGTCCTTGGCGGTTTCCAGCACTTCGGAGCCAAGGATATCGGCGGGCATCAGGTCGGGGGTGAACTGCACGCGGTTGGCCTTGAGGCCCATGACCGTGCCGAGCGTGTCGACCAGCCGCGTCTTGCCCAGGCCCGGGAGGCCGACCAGCAGAGCATGACCGCCGCAGAGCATGGCCGAAAGGACCAGGTCGACTACCTGTTCCTGGCCGATGAAGCGGCGGTTGATCGAGGCCTTGGCCCGGGCCAGCGTTTCCCCCAGGGCCTCGATCTCGGCCACCAGCACGTCGTCACCAGCCATCACCGGCTCCTTCCTTGCGTCATCGCGGACATTAGACCGAACTATCCCGCCGGGCACAAATGGCAAAAGGCGACTTGACACAAATGATCGTGAAACCGCGCGCGGGGGGTTTGGGCGGTGAAGCAATCGCGCGGCTGCCGCCGCAAGGCTTTTTCGTGGGGGCTGGCGTGTGCGCGGGTGGCAGGCCGGGGCTGATGAGGGGCGCTGCCCCTCAAACTCCCCGGAGTATTTGGCAAAGAGCAATGCTGGGGGGCCCAAGGCGCGGCAGGACGGGGGTTGCCGTTCGCCGCGGCTGCGGCAATGGTGGCGCCATGACGACACCCACCGCCGATACGCTTGCCGCCGCGGCCCGTGCGGCCCCCCGCGACAAGGGGCTGCCGCCGGTTCATCTGTGGAACCCGCCGTTCTGCGGCGACATCGACATGCGGATCGCGCGGGACGGCACCTGGTATTACCTGGGCACGCCGATCGGGCGGGCGCCGCTGGTCAAGTTGTTCTCGTCGATCCTGAAGCGCGAGGGCGACCGCTATTTCCTGGTGACGCCGGTCGAGAAGGTGGGCATCCAGGTCGATGACGCGCCTTTGTTCGCCGTGGATTTCGAGGCCGAGGGGGTGGGGCGCGAGCAGCGCCTGACCTTTGTCACCCGGACCGAGGATCGTGCCACCGCCGGACCCGACCATCCCTTGCGGGTGGAGCGCGCGCCGGGCGGCGAGCCGTCGCCCTATGTGCTGGTGCGGGCGGGTCTTTGGGCGCTGATCGACCGGAAATCGTTTTACCGGCTTGTCGAATTGGGTTGCCACGCGCCATGGGAGGGGGCTAGCTGGTTCGGCCTCTGGTCGCAGGGGGTGTTCTTTCCGGTGATCCCGTCCTCAGAGCTGCCCTGACCCCAGATGCCCCGTTTTGCCGCCAACCTGACGCTGCTCTTCACCGAGGTGCCGATGCTGGACCGCCCCGACTGGGCGCGGCGCACCGGGTTCGATGGCGTCGAGGTGCTGTTTCCCTATGACCATCCGATGGCCGAGTGGGAGCGCGCGCTGGCCGGGATGCCGGTGGCGCTGATCAACGCGCCGCCGGGCGACTGGGCCAGCGGCGACCGCGGCTTTGCCGCGCGACCGGGCTATGAGACCGCGTTCCGCGACAGTTTCCTGCGGGCGGCCGATTATGCGACCCGGCTGGGGGCGGCGCGGGTGCATGTGATGGCGGGCGTGGCCAAGGGGCCGCAGGCCGAGGCGACCTATGTCGAGAACCTGGCCTGGGCGGCGGCGCAGGCGCCCGACCTGGGCCTGTGCCTGGAACCGCTGAACCCCGAGGACATGCCGGGGTACTTCCTGAACGATTACGACCAGGCGGCGCGTATCCTGGACGACCTGGCGCATCCGCGGATCGGGTTGCAGTTCGACCTCTGGCATGCGGCGCGGCTGCATGGCGACGCGACCGCGGTCTGGCAGGCGCACCGCGACCGGGTTGCGCATGTGCAGATCGCGGGCTTTCCGGCGCGCAACGAGCCGGGCGGCGGGGGCTTTTCGCTGCCCGCCCTGTGCGATGCGGTCGATGCCCTGCCGGGGGTCTGGATCGCCGCCGAGTATCGCCCCGCGCGCGGCACCGCGCAGGGCCTGGGCTGGTTGCAGGCGCTGAAGTCCCGCGGCCAGCCGATCGGCGGCTGATCCCTAGATTGACCGCAGCAAAAGCGTGTTCGACGTGACCGCGGTCGAGATCGCGACGAAGCCCGCCGCCTCGTCCGAGGTTTCCGAGGACCGCAGCAGGATCGTACCGGTTTCCTCGATCACGCCGATGGCGGCATCGGTCGCCACGTCCAGCCGGGCGGTCTCGACCGGGCGCAGGGCGCGCGGCGAGGACCGGCCCGAGGCCCGCGCCACCCCCGGTTTCAGCGTGGTCGAGCGGTTCGCCTCGACGATGCGGCCCAGCTTGCGCGAGGCGTCCGACAGCGCGGCCTTGGCCGGGGCCAGCGTGGGATCATCCGGCATCCGGTCGGCCACGGCGCCGATTTCGGCCGCCAGGCAGTCGATGACGTATTCCTTCTGCGCCAGCCGGCTGCAGAAGTCGCGCGCCAGCGTCACCTCTTCGGCGGCGCGGGCGGCGGCCGCCCCGGCGCCGGTCGCGGTGGTCTGATCCTGCAACACCAGGGGCGGCACGAAGACCGGGCCGACATCGACCGAATCCTTGCCCGCCCGCGCCGGCCCCGCGGCCAGCCCTGCGCCCAATGCCATCGCCGCCACGGCCAGCGCCGCTGCGCCCATCCCTGCCCGCCGCATCAGAACCTCCCTCCGAACAGGTTGTCGAACGTCCAGGTGGCCTGCAGGGTCACCCTCCGGGCATCGCGCCGGTCGAAGGCATCCTCGACCGAGGCGGTGAACTGCAGGTTCGGCAGCGCCTTCAGCCGGAACCCGGTGCCCAGCGTCACCTCCTCGCCCGTCCAGGCGGCCGAGACCGCCCAGTTGTCCGACAGCGCCAGCCCCGCGCCCAGATAGCCGCCGGGGTCCTTGCCGCCGTCGATCTTGCTGCCGACCCCCGCCGTCAGCATCAGCCGCCGCTCCTTGCCGCCGATCTGGGCCAGCGGAAAGGCGGTCAGCGTCAGGTCCAGGCTTTCGTCCGGCGCCTTGGCCTGGCCCCAACCGGCCAGGTGGTCGGCGGTCACGCCCAGATAGACCGGCACCGCCCCGCCCCGGTTCAGCCGCGTCGCGGCCTTCAGCGTCAGATAGCCGGAATCGCCCAGGTCGCCATAGAGCGAGGTGACATTGGCGGTGACCTGGAACCCGATGCCCGTTTCGGCATCGCCCAGGCCCAGACCGAAGGCCAGCGAGCCGTCGGTCTTCAGCCGAAAGCTGCCGTCGGTCGCATAGACCCCGCCGCCCAGGTCGCGCCGCGACGACCAGCTGAGCGCGACGAACCCCATCCCGCCCGGCGCCACCGTGCCGCTGCGGATGCCCGCGATCGTCACATAATTCACCTGCTCGGCCATGGCCGAACTGCCCAGAGCCGCCACCAGGGCGGCCGCCGGGGCCAAGAGTGATCGTCCTTTCATCGCGCTTCCCTTTCCCTGCCGCTGCCAACCCTTCCGCCGCTCAGGCGTCGTCCAGACCGAAGGCGCGGCGCATCGCCGCCGCAGTGCCGGGGCCGATCTCGCCGTCGACCGCGCCCGAATAGAAGCCCTTTTCCCGCAGCACCTCTTGCAGGGCGCGGCGGGTCTCGGGCTGGAACTGCTCGGCCATCAGCGGCACCACCGACAGCACCCGTTCGTTGCCCGACCGCAGCGCCTGATACAGCAGCGCCGCCGCGTCTTCGGGGCCGCGGCCCGGCACCAGGCCATCGTCGATCAGCGCCGCCATGTTGTATTGCGCCTCGGGGTCGCGTGCCGCCGCCGCGCGCTCGAAAAAGGCAATGCCCGCCGCCGGGTCGGGGGCCAGGCCGTAAAGCCCCTGATAATGGATGAAGCCCAGTTCGTTCAGCGCATTGCCATAGCCCTGCTTGCCCGCCGCTGCATACAGCTCCAGCGCGCGGGCCGGGTCGGCGGGGCCGCCGATGCCCTGTTCGACCAGCCGGGCCAGTTCGAACTGCGCCTCGGGGGCGCCCTTTGCGGCCGCCTTCTCGAAATAGTCGCGCGCGGCGGCGGCATCAAAGCGCGGGTCGTCGCCGTTCAGCCGCATGTAGCCCAGGCCCACCAGCGACCGCGCGTCGCCGGTTTCGGCCAGCGCCACCAGCAGGTCCTCTTGGTCGGGCGCAAGACCGGCCCAGCCCGCGGCCCGGTCGGCCACCAGGCCCACATCCGCCTCTCCGTTCCGGGGGCCGCCGATGTAGAACGGCGTTCCGGGCAGAGAGCCATAGGAGAACGGCTCTTGCAGGTTGCCGGTGGCGCGCAGGACCTGGTCGCGCACCTGGCGCAGCATCACCCCGATTTCCAGCCCCGGTTGCGCCAGGTTGTCGATCAGCGCCTGGGCAAAGGGGCTGTGCGCGCCGCCCACGCCATCCAGCGCCGCCCGGCCGTGACGTGCGGCATACAGAACCACCGTGCCGCGGTCGGGGTCGGTGGGGGCCAGCCCGGTCCCCCCGCCGCGGGTGTCGTCGTCGCCCTCGGCCGCCGCCACCGCGCCCGGGTCGATCGCCCCGCCAAAGGGATTGTCGCGGCAGCTGTCCAACAGGATCACCCCCATCCTCCGCGCCCGCGCCACCGCCGCCTCAAGATCGCGCAGCGAGATCGAGGCCGCCTGCACGTCCAGGTTCGAGGCCACCTTGGCATCCACCGGGATCAGGAAGTTCTCGCCCTGCACCTCGACCCCGTGGCCGGCGAAATAGACCAGCGCCAGGTCGGCGGTCTCGGCGTGAAAGGCGAAATCGGCCAGGCCCTTCTGCACCTCGGCCAGCGGCACGTCGGTCATCAGCGTGACCTCGAACCCCGCCCGCGACAGGGTGTCGGCGATGCCGCGGGCGTCGTTGACGCTGTTGGCCAGCGGCCGGATATGCGCGTATGTGCCCATCCCCACCACCAGCGCCAGCTTTTCGGCCAGAGCAGCGCCGGGCAGGCACAAGAGCCACATGAGGCACAGGACAAGTCGGGTCATCTGCGGAGATCCGGTCAACAGGCGGGGGGCGGGCGTTCCGGCGGGCCTGGGCGGGGCAACGGTCTGGTAAATCAAAGGCTCAGGCGGGTCCGGAGTGGACTGCAGTCAATGCCCAGATGATGCCTGATCCACCGCAGATTGCAACCGCCGGCTTGCCCGCGGCATCCCGCCTCTTGCCGCCGGCCGCGGCATCCGTAATATGCCGCCCGACCCTTCGCAAAGGACTGCCGCGATGACCCTGCAAGCCCCCGAGACCCAGACCGTCACCACCTGGAAGGTGGCCTGCGACGGCGGCGAAGGCGCGCTTGGCCATCCCCGCGTCTGGCTGACCATCCCGGCCGACAAGGGCTGGGTCGAATGCGGCTATTGCGACAAGCGCTATGTGATCG
>JAGPCN010000063.1 GCA_018058035.1 Fuscovulum sp. | reverse complement strand
GGCCCTGGCCAATGCCTCGGACTACGGCCTGTCCGGGTCGGTCTGGACACCGGATGCCGAACGGGCCGAGGCCATCGCCCGCCGCCTTCGGACCGGGACGGTGACCCACGGCAACGCGCCGATCGACTTGCTGGCGCCCTTTGGCGGCTACAAGCAAAGCGGCATCGGCCGCGAGTTCGGCGCCGAAGGGATCAACCACTACATCGAACACAAGGCCATTGCCCTGTAGGCCAAGGCGCCACCCAGGCAACAGGAGACTTCAGATGATTGCAGACCTTGATCCGGGGCTTGTCGAGGACGCGCGGCGCTGGCGGCATGACCTGCACCGCCACCCCGAGATCGCCTTTCAGGAACATCGGACATCGGCCTTCGTCGCCGGCAAGCTGGCCGAGTTCGGCTATGAGGTGATCCGCGGTTTGGGGGGCACCGGGGTCATCGGCACGCTGCGGCGCGGCCATTCCCGGCGGTCGATCGCGCTGCGAGCCGACATGGACGCCCTTCCGATCCAGGAACTGACGGGGCTGGCCCATGCCTCGACGGTCCCGGGGATGATGCATGCCTGCGGCCACGATGGCCACACCGCCATGCTGCTGGCCGCCGCCCGTCATGCCGCCGCCCGCCGCGATCTGGACGGGGTGCTGCATGTCATCTTCCAGCCCGCCGAAGAGGTCGAGGGCGGGGCGCGGGTGATGATCGAGGACGGGCTTCTGGACCGGATTTCGCCCGACCGGGTTTTCGGAACGCACAACTGGCCCGACATCGCGCCCGGCACGGTGGCGGCTCCGGACGGCGCCATGATGTCGGCTTTCGGAACCTTCGACATCGAGGTATCGGGCAAGGGGGCGCATGGCGCCATGCCGCATCAGGGCGCCGACCCGGTGCTGGCCGCCTGCCAGATCGTCTCGGCCTTGCAGGTGATCGCGGCGCGCAACATCTCGCCGCTCGACTCGATCGTGGTCTCGGTGACCCGGATGCAGGGCGGCGATGCCTACAACGTGATCCCTGCCACCATGCATCTGGCCGGGACGACCCGCTGGTTTACGGCGGAAAGCGCCGCTCTGATCGAGCGCCGGTTGACCGAGGTCGCCCAGCACGTCGCCGCGGGGTTCGAATGCAGCGCCCAGGTGGTGCACCAACGCCGCTACCCTGCCACGATCAACAATCCCGACGCGGCCGCCTTCGTGCGCACCTCCGCCGCCAGCGCCGGTTTCGGCATCAGCCCGGCGCAACCGTCGATGGGTGCCGAAGACTTTGCCTTCCTTCTGGAGCGGATCCCCGGAAGCTATATCTGGCTGGGCGCAGGAAAGGACGGCACGAACCCGATGCTGCATTCGCCGCACTATGACTTCAACGACGCCGTTCTGGGGGATGGCATCCGAATGTGGACCCGGCTGATCGGGGATGCCCTGGGGGCGCTTTGATGGCTTTCGTGCGATCCGGTGTCACCAGGGGCCGGTCTGACGGCTGATCACGACTTCCGCTGCAGACGGCCCTCCACCTCTGCGCCGGCCGCAATCGAAATCCGTTCATGCAGGACATCCGCGCGAATCACCGCGCTGGCCAAAAGTTGCACCTGACTCGCGGAAACCGATCCCGACACGAACCCCAGGACGGAAAGGTCATGCGCGCTTACCGCGCCTTCGACCCGGCCAGTGGCCGCGACCACCACTTCGGGCCCGCGGACGGAACCGACGATCTTGCCGTGGACATCGACGGGGCCGTCAGAGGTGACGTCACCCTCGATCACCAGATCGCTGGCAAGAGTGCTGCGGCGGGACGTCGCCTGGGCGGCGTCCGGCCAATTCGGGAGTTTCTCGTTCGGGGCCATGTCCATGCCTTCTTGCCACTGTTCGACAGCCCGGACTGGAACAGAAGCAAAACGGCAGGGCAACCGCCGCGGTTCCGATCGGCAAAGAAGCGCGGTTCAGACCGCCCGATCCACCAGTGGGCGGCCTTGATGAGGACGAAAAGCGGCGGGTTGACCCCCTTTATCGGATCCGGTCGCCCCGGGGGTCATACCAGGGGCCAAGCTGCAGTTCGGCGGGGTAGCGCTTCAGCGCCACCTCGACCTCGAAGCCACCCTCGCGCAGCCAGTCGGCGGTCACGCCGCCCTGCCGGGTAACATAGCCCATCCCCAGCGAGGCGCCGATGCGGTGGCCATAGGCGCCCGAGGTGATCGACCCGACGATCCGCCCGTCACGCAGGATCGGTTCGTGGTGCAGGATCAGCGGCGGGTGGGCGGTGTCGGTCAGCCGCACCTGCACCAGCCGCCGGGCCACCGGCCCCGCGGCCCGCTGCGCCGCCAGCGCGTCGCGCCCGATGAACCCGCCGGGCTTGTCCATCGCCACGGCAAAGCCGAGGCCGGCGTTGAACGGCGTGTCTTCTTCGCCGATGTCGTGGCCCCAGTGGCGATAGCCCTTTTCCATCCGCAGCGCGTTCAGCGCGAAATAGCCGGCCGGCTTCAGTCCCAGGTCGCGGCCGGCTTCGGTCAGCACCTCAAGCACATGGGCGGCGAATTCGGCGTCGATCAACAGCTCGAACCCCTGTTCGCCGACAAAGGTCAGCCGGCTCGCCCGTACGCGGGCATAGCCCAGGTCGATCTCGCGCGAGGTGGCGAAGGGAAAGCCCGCGTCCGAGAAATCATCCGGCGACACCCGCGCCATCAGCGCGCGCGCCTTCGGCCCCATCACCGCCAGCATCGCGGTGCCCGAAGTGACGTCGCTGGCCTGCACCTGCGCGCCCGCGGGGAAGTTGCGGCGCAACCAGGCCAGGTCTCGGCGCTGCGAGATGGCCAGCGTGATCACCAGGAAGGCGTCGTCCTCCAGCCGGATCACGGTCACGTCGGCCTCGATCCCACCGCGCGGGTTCAGCCACTGGGTATAGACGATGCGCCCCAGCGGAACGTCGCAATCGGCCGCGCAGATGTGGTTCAGCGCCGCCAGCGCGCCGGGGCCTTCGATGCGGTATTTGGTGAAACAGGAATAATCGAAGACCGAGACGTTCTCGGCGGTGTTCTGGCACTCGGTCGCGACATTGGCGAAATAGCTGGGCCGGTCGTAAGAGAACCGCACGTTCGCCACCTGGTCGGGCGTGCCGAAGAACCCCGGCCGCTCCCACCCCGCCAGTTCGGTCATGAAGGCGCCGGCCGCCAGCATGCGGTCGTGGAAGGGCGAGCGGCGGATGCCGCGGGCGGTGGTGAACTGCAACCCCGGCCAGTGCATGTCAAAGAGCGTGCCGATGGTTTCCACGGAGCGGTCGGCCAGATACTTGCGGTTGCGCTGGAAGGCCTGGGTGCGGCGCACGTCGACGTCGATCAGCTCGACCGGCGGGTGGCCTTCGGTGATCCAGGAGGCCATCGCCTTGCCCACCCCGCCCGAGGACAGGATGCCGATCGAATTGAACCCGGTGGCCGAGAACAGCCCCGCCACCTCGGCCGTCTCGCCCAGGTGATAGCGGTTGTCGGGGGTGAAGCTTTCCGGCCCGTTGAAGAACAGCTGGATCCCTGTGCGTTGCAGCACCGGCACCCGCTGCATCGCCATTTCCAGATAGGGGGCGATGTGGTCGATATCCTCGGGCAGGCTGTCGAAGCAGAAGCTGTCGGAGATGCCCTGCTGCCCCCAGGGCTTGGCGCCCGGCTCGAAGAACCCGACCAGCAACTTGCCGGCGTCTTCCTTGTAGTACGCCCATTCGTCGGCGGTGAACATCACCGGCAGGTCGCGCGGCAGGTCGGGGATGGCCTCGGTGACCACATAGAAATGCTCGGCCGCGTGCAGGGGAAGGGTGACGCCGATCTCGGCCGCCAGGTCGCGCGACCACATGCCGCCGCAGACCACCACCTTCTTCGCTGCGATCTCGCCCTGCCCGGTCATCACGCCGGTCACGCGGCCGTTGGCGGCCAGGATGCGGGTGACAGCGACGCCTTCGAGGATCGTCGCGCCACCCATCCGCGCGCCCTTGGCATAGGCCATCGTCACGTCGGCCGGGTTGACCTGGCCATCGTCGGGAAACCAGAAGCCACCCACCAGCCCCTCGGTGCTGATCGGCGACCAGCGCTCCTTGATCTGGTCGGGGGTCAACGGTTCCACCGGCAGACCGAAGTTGCGCCCCATCGAGGCGCCGCGGGCCAGTTCCTCGTACCGCTCCGGGGTCTTGGCCAGCCGCAGCGATCCGTTGCGCTTGAACCCGGTGGCCTGGCCGGTCTCGGCCTCAAGCCGGCCGAACAGCTCTCCGGTGTATTGCGCCAGCTCGGTCATCCGCTGGGTGGCGCGCAACTGCGTCACCAGCCCCGCCGCATGCCAGGTGGTGCCCGAGGTCAGCTGCTTGCGCTCCAGCAAGACCACGTCGCGAACGCCCAGCTTGGTCAGGTGATAGGCGATCGAACAGCCGGCCACGCCGCCACCGATGATGACCACATCTGCTGTCGAGGGGATGTTCACGAGAGGCTCCTTGATGGTTCCGGCCGGCCAGGTCAAACCCCGCCCAGGCAGAGGTATTTCGTTTCCAGGTAATCGTCGATCCCCTGCCGTCCGCCCTCGCGGCCCTGGCCGGACTGCTTGATGCCGCCAAAGGGGGCGACCTCGGTCGAGATCAGGCCGGTGTTGATGCCGACCATGCCGTATTCCAGCGCCTCGGCCACCTGATGGACCCGCGCGACGTCGCGGGCGTAGAAATAGGCGGCCAAGCCGAATTCGGTGTCGTTCGCCATGCGGACAACGTCGGCCACCGTATCGAACCGGAACAGCGCGGCGACGGGGCCAAAGGTTTCCTCGCGCGCCAGGATCATGTCGGGCCTGGCCTCTGTCAGGACGGTCGGCGCAAAGAACAGCCCGCCCGGCCCGTCGCCTCCGGTCAGCACCAGGGCACCCTTGGCGCGGGCATCAGTGACATGGGCCCGGACCTTGGCGAGGGCAACGGCATCCACCAGCGGGCCAAGGGCGACGCCCGGATCAAAGCCGTTGCCGACGCGCAAGCCGGCGACGGCAGAGGCAAGCCGGGCGGCAAAGGCATCATGGACCCCGGACTGCACATAGATGCGGTTGGCGCAGACACAGGTCTGTCCGTTGTTGCGGAACTTGGCGGTCAGGGCCCCTTCGACGGCGGCGTCCAGGTCGGCGTCGTCAAAGACGATGAAAGGCGCATTGCCGCCCAGTTCCATCGACATCTTCTTGATCTGGTCCGCCCCCTGCCGCATCAGGATGCGCCCCACCTCGGTGCTGCCGGTGAAGGTGATCTTCCGCAGCAGCGGATTGCGGCACATCTCTTGGCCGATGGCCGGCCCGTCCGTGCCTGTGATCACCGAGAACAGCGCCGGCGGCAGGCCCGCCCGTTCTGCAAGGGCGGCCAGGGCAATGGCCGAAAGCGGGGTCTGCTCGGCCGGTTTTGCCACCACCGCGCAGCCCGCCGCCAGCGCCGGCGCCAGTTTGCGGCACAGCATGGCGTTCGGGAAATTCCACGGCGTGATTGCGCCCACCACGCCTACGGGCTGCCGGATCACCATCAGCCGGCTGTCGCGGCGATGGCCGGGGATCGTCTCGCCATAGACGCGCTTGGCCTCTTCGCCAAACCATTCGACGTAGGAGGCGCCGTAAAGAACCTCGCCACGCGCCTCGGGCCAGGGTTTGCCCATTTCGGCGGTGACAAGTGTTGCCAGGTCGTCGGCATGGGTCACCATCAGGTCGTGCAGGCGGCGCAGCAGGGCGGCCCGGTCCTTGCCGGTGCGCGCGGCCCATTCGGCGTGCGCGACCTGGGCCGCCGCGATGGCCTCGGCCGTCTCGGCGGCGCCCATGTCGGGCAGGCGGGCCATGATGTCGCCGGTGGCGGGGTCGGTCACGTCGAACGTGGCTTGCGACCTGGACTGGTGGCGCCACTGTCCGGCGACCAGGCCCGCATCGCGCAGGATCGACCGGTCATGCAACCGGGCCAGCAGGGTCTGCGCAATCATGCTGTTTCCTTCGACTCTCAGTGTCCTGCCGCCACGATTTCCGGGCGCCGCAGGGTCAGGCCCAGCAACAGCCCCACCGCACAAAGCGCCAGGGCAAGGGCCAGCGACCAGCCATAGCCGCCGGTGGCGGAATAGATCGTGCCCGACAGGGCCGGCGCGATCAGCCCGCCGGCGCCATAGGCCAGCATCAGCTTGCCGTAGATTTCGCCGATGCGGGCCGCTCCGAACTGCTCGCCGATCAGCACCGGCATCAGCGAGGCAGAGCCGCCGAACACGATGCCGATGGCCATCGCCGCCACCAGCAAGAGCGGCGAGGCGGGCAGGAGGAACAGCGCCAGCCCGGTCGCGGAAAGAAGGTTGAAGGCCAGCAGCATGGTCCGGCCCGACAGCATCTCGACCAGCTTGCCCGCCAGAAGGGACCCCAGCACATAGCCCAGGGTAAAGGCCCCCGGGGTCAGCCCGGTCAGCCGGGCATCCGCGCCCTGCGCGGCCGCCATGCCGGTGGAATGCGACACCACCAGAAGGCCCGAAAAGCAGATCGAGAAGAACACCAGAAAGATGGTCAGGAACCGCGCCTCGGTGAAATCCCGCCGCAGCGGCGAGGCGGCGGCAGAGGACCCGGCGGCCGTCCTGATCCCGCCCGGCATCAGCGCGACGACCGCAAGCCCGATGGCCAGGATCGCGGCACCGATCAGCAGGAAACTGCGCCCCGGAGGCGTGACGCGGATCGGTTCGGCCAAGAGGCTGGACAGCGTAATGCCGCTGACCGCGAAGGCGGCCATGACCAGGCCGATGGCCAGGCTGCGGCGGCTTTCCGGCAACTGGATCACCAGCGCCAGGGCAAGGCCGTAGCCGAACCCGGCGCCCAGGCCAAAGACCAGGCCATAGCCCAGCAACAGCCCCGCCAGGCCGCCAAAGACCGCAAAGACCAGGTGCCCGCCGGCCGCCAGCCCGAAGGCCAGCATCGCGAATGCCCGGAACCCCAGCCGTCGCAGAAGCCGGTCGTAGAGGAACATCGCCAGCGTGAACGACACCAGCGCCAGGGTCGGCACCAGGCTAAGAACCGACCTTGGCTGCGCAAGGGCGCTTTCCATCGGCAAGAGGAACAGGCTCCAGACATACAGGATGCCCATGGCCACGTTCGTCAGGCAGGCCGCGACAAGCAGGCGAAGCTGGTGGGAGGCACTGGACATCGGTCTCTCCGGGAATGGACGGGACCTTCCGGCGGGAGCGGCCGGAAGGTCCCCTTGGCTGCCCTCAGGCCGCCTTGGCGCGCAGGGCGGCTGTCGCCTCGCGCTCGATCTTCATGGTCGCGGGGTCGATCACCACACCGTAATGCCGCTTGGCCGCGTCCAGCGAGATATATTCGTCCAGCACGTCTTCCAGCACCATTTCCGGGTCGCGGGCCAACGGGTTGCCCCAGCCGCCGCCGCCGGTGGTCTCGAAGACGAACTGCTCGTCATAGCCAAAGCGGTAGCCGGCCAGCAGCGGGTTGGTCCATTCGCCGTTTTCCTTGATCCCGCCGATGACCTTGGACGACCCGTCCGCCGCCACATGCGTGGCGCGTTGCGGCACGCTGGAACCGCCGCCGTTCACCCCGGGGCTGCCCGCACGGGTGCGCGAGGTTTCCATCGACAGCTCGCCATCGCAGAGGAAGCGGCACTTGAACACCGCGCCCAGACCGCCCCGGAACTGACCTGCCCCGGCCGAGTTGGGACGCAGCTCGTAGGCTTCGTATTCGATCGGGTAGAACAGTTCAGCCGATTCCGCGGGCATGTTCATGCAGTTGCCCAGCGGGTCCTGGGTGACGTTCATGCCGTCGCCATAGGGCGTGCCGCCCCAGCCGCCCGAGGGCAGGTCCGAGAACACGTTGGTGCGGCCCTGCCGGTCGGTGGTGGCCGCCACGAACCAGTTGGCTTCGGAAAAGGTCGACCCGGTGACGCGCTCGGGGATCGCCTTGGCCAGGGCCTGCCAGATCGCGCTGGTCACCTTGGACGACACCAGCGTGGTGCAGGCGATGGTCGGCGAGGGCCACTTGGCGTTCAGCCAGCACTGGTCGGGGATCACGATCTTGATCGGCGCGAACATGCCCCAGTTCGACGGCGCCTCCGGTGCCAGGAAGAACTGCAGCGAGTAATAGGCCGCCGAGGCGGTATTGGCGAAGGGCGAGTTGATTGCGCCCTTGACCGGCCCGTCCGACCCTTCGAAATCGACCGTGATGTCAGAGCCCTTGATGGTCAGCCGCACCTTGATCTTGACGGTTTCCATGACGAAGCCGTCGGTGTCGGCGTAATCCTCGGCCTCGTAGACGCCGTCCGGGATTTCCTCGATCGCCTTGCGGACCAGCCGCTCGGTATAGTCGATCAGGCCCGACATGGTGTTCTTGACCAGATCCGGACCATAGCGCTTGGCCAGGCGCTGGATCTCGGCCTCGGCGTTCTGCAGGGCCGCGATATGGGCCTGAAGGTCGCCCTTCACATAGTGCGGCGTCCGCGTGTTGTTCATGATGATCGCGAGGTATTCCTCGTTGATCTTGTAGTTCTTGTACAACATCAGCGGCGGCAGGCGCAGCCCTTCCGAGGCGATGTGCGTGCCAAAGCCCTGGCCGCCGGCACCGCCGCCGCCCAGGTCCATCCAGTGCCCGCGGCTGACCGCAAAGCCCATCAGGATGCCTTCGTGGAACATCGGCATGGTGAAGGTGATGTCATTGGTGTGCGTACCGCCCTGGTAGGGGTCGTTCAGCGCGATGACGTCGCCGGGTTGCAGGGTGTCGATCGGGAACTTGGCCGTCGCCGCCAGGGCACTGGCCTGCATCGCCGCCAGGTGGACGGGGCAGTTCGCGGCCTGCGCCAGAAGGCGCAGGTCGGCGTCGTAGATGGCGTTCGAAAAGTCCAGCATATCTGCCAGGATCGGCGAGAAGGACGTGCGCTGCATGACCGAGCTCATGGTCCGGCAGGCGTGTTCGAAGGCGTTGCGCAGCACCTCGAAGGTGATCGGGTCGATGGCGTCCGCCTGGGTCAGCTTGATGTTGGCGTTCATTTGTCAGGTTCCTTTGCTCATGCGGCCAGGGTGACGATCAGGTTGCCCGAGGTGTCCATCTCGCCATGCGAGCCGGGCGGCAGGACGGCGACGGTATCGGGGTATTCGATGATCGCGGGGCCCTGGATGGACTTGCCCGCCGTCAGGACGGCACTGGGCAGCACGTCGGTTTCGATCCACGCGCCGTTGAAGAACACCTTGCGGCGCGCTTCGTCGGTGACGGCATCGCCCCCCAGATCGAACGAGAACTTGGGCGCTGCGGGCAGCTTGCCCACGGCCGAGATGCCGATGGCCACGATGGCGACCGGGAATTCCCGCGTGCTGACACCGTATTCGCGGTGGTGCGCGGCGTG
The DNA here is from genome assembly GCA_018058035.1 of Fuscovulum sp. Classification (GTDB taxonomy): domain Bacteria; phylum Pseudomonadota; class Alphaproteobacteria; order Rhodobacterales; family Rhodobacteraceae; genus Pseudogemmobacter. The sequence continues at coordinate 6,842 of JAGPCN010000063.1, read as the reverse complement.
GAAGGCTTCGGCGATCTCGGGGATCTTGGCGGCCGTAAGCGCGCCCTCGGGCATGTCGACGTCAACCTCGTAGGTCTGGCCGACATAGCGCATCTGCAGCGTGCGGGTGATCGTGGCGCCGCCCTCCTTCATCCCGTCCGAGGCCAGCAGGTCAAGCCCGCGCTTTTCCAGGGACGCGAAGGCCGTCTTCAGCGCCTCGATGTCGACGGTTTCCAGTTCCGAGTAGAAGAAGGCTTCCACATCATGCCGCAGGTCCATCGTGGTCGCCCCGAAGGCCGAGGCCACGCCTGCCTGCGCCGGGATCAGCACCTTGGGCACGCCCATGGCCTGCGCCACGAAACAGGCGTGCATCGGGCCGGCCCCGCCAAAGCTGGCCAGGACATAGTCGCGCGGGTCGCGGGCGCGGTCGGTGACGACACCCTTCACCGCCTGGGCCATGGTCTCGCAGGAAATGCGGATCATGCCCTCGGCCGTTTCCAGCCGGCTCAGGCCGATGCGTTCGGCCAGGGCGTCGATCGCCCGCTCCGACGCCGCCTTGTCCAGCGTGAACTTGCCGCTGAGCGAGGGGTGCAGCCGGCCCAGCACCATGTTGGCGTCGGTGATCGTCGCCTCGGTGCCGCCGCGGCCATAGCAGGCCGGGCCGGGTTCGGACCCGGCACTGCGCGGCCCCATCCGCAGCGAGCCGCCCTTGTCGATCCAGCCGATCGACCCGCCGCCGGCGCCGACCGAATGGATGTCCAGCATCGGAACCGAAACCGGCATTTCCCATTCCAGCTCGTACTTGCGGGTGATCAGGCCGGTGCCGTTTTCCACGATCGAGGCATCAAAGCTGGTGCCGCCGACGTCGGTGTGGATGATGTTCTGCAGGCCCGTCGTTTCCGACAGGTAGGCCGCATAGGACACGCCGCCCGCCGGACCGGATTCGATCAGTTCCTCGGGGCGCTGCTTGGCCAGTTTCGCCCCCATCACGCCGCCGTTCGATTTCAGGATCAGCAGCGATCCGGTAAAGCCCTGGTCGCGCAGCGCTTCATCCAGACGGTCGAAATAGGTGGCCATCACCGGCATCATGCAGGCGCGGATCGCCGTGGTGACAAAGCGCGAATGTTCGCGAAAGACCGGCCGTGTTTCGGCCGAGATCACCACATGCGCGGTCGGCAGCACCTCGCGGACGATGTCGCGCGCCCGCTGTTCATGCGCGGGGCTGGCGTAAGAGTTGATGAAGCCGATCCCCACCGCCTGGATGCCGCGGCGCTTGATCTCTTCGGCCACGGCGCGCACGCCGGCCTCGTCCAGGGGACGCCGCTCGACGCCCTTGGCCGACATGCGGCCGCCCACGGTAAAGCGGTGGCGGCGCTTGATCAGGGGCTTCGGCTTCTGCTGGTAGGGGTCGTACAGGAACTCGCGGCTTTGCCGGCCGATTTCCAGCGTGTCGCGGAACCCTTCCGAGGTGATGAAGGCCGCATCCGGGTAGTTGCGCTCCAGCAGGGCGTTGGTCGCCGTGGTGGTGCCGTGCATGAAATAGCCGATCTGGTCGAAGGGCACGCCCGACAGCTTGACCGCCTCGATCACGCCCTGCGAGCGGTCATGCTTGGTGGTCAGCACCTTGGCGGTGCGGTGCTGGCCGGTGCCTTCCTCCCAGGCGAACAGGTCGGTGAAGGTGCCCCCAACGTCGACGCCAACTCTCCACATAGTCATCTCCTCCTTGATCGGCGGCCCAAGGGCACGCCAGTGAACGATTTCAGATTCCGAGATAGGCCTGCTTGACGCGCGGATCGGTCAGCAGGTCGACCGCCGCGCCCTCCAGCGCCTTGGTGCCCAGGTCGAGCACATAGGCGCGATCCGACACTTGCAGGGCCAGCTGTGCGTTCTGCTCGACCAGGACCACGGCGATGCCGGTATCGTCGGTCAGCTGCCGCAGGGCCTGCATCAGCTGGATTTCCACCAGCGGCGCCAGGCCGATCGAGGGTTCGTCCAGAAGCAGGATCTTCGGCCCGGCCATCAGCGCGCGGCCGAAGGCGATCATCTGCTGCTCGCCGCCCGACAGGCTGCGGGCGGGCAAACGGGCCTTGCGCTCCAGCACCGGGAAATAGCCGTAGACCTTGGCCAGGTCGCGGGCGATGGCGGCCTTGTCGCGGCGCAGGAAGGCCCCGACCATCAGGTTGTCGGCCACTGTCATGCGGGGGAACAGCTCGCGCCCCTCGGGCACCAGGCAGATGCCGCGGCTGACGATCTGGGCGGTGGACTGGCCCTGGATCTCGGCGCCAAAGGCGGTGATGCGGCCGGATTTCGCCTTGACCAGCCCGCAGATGGTTTTCAGCAGCGTGGTCTTGCCCGCGCCGTTGCTGCCGATGACGGCGGTGATCCGGCCGCCCTCGGCCCGCATCGAAAAGCCGTTCACGGCAACGCTGTGCCCGTAGGAGACGTGAAGGTCGCTGACCTCAAGCATGATGCGCCGCCCCCAGATAAGCCTCGACCACGGTCGGGTTTTCGGTGATTTCCCGGGGCGTGCCCTGGCCGATCTTGTTGCCAAAGTTGATGACGTGGACTTCGTCGCAGACCGACATGACCGACTTCATGTCATGCTCGATCAGCAACATGGTCAGGCCGCGCTTCCTGAGGTCCAGCAGACGCTGGGCGACGCTGGCCTTTTCGGCCGGGTGCAGGCCCGCCAGCGGCTCGTCCAGCAGCAGAAGCGCCGGGCGCGCGGCCAGGGCCGTCGCGATCGACACCATCCGCTGGGTTCCGCCCGGCAACAGATGCGCCGGCGTGTCGGCAACCGCGGCAAGGCCCATGAAGTCGATGATGCCTTCGGCGCTTTTCTGCAGGTTCGGTTCCTGGCCCAGCACCGAATGCGCATGGTGGCGCACGCCGCCCAGCCGGGCCATGTGGTGGCCCATCATCACGTTCTCGAAGACCGACCGGTCGCGGTAGATGCTGGTCAGCTGAAAGGTGCGGACCAGCCCCATCGAGGCGATCTTGCTGGGCCGCTTGGCGGTGATGTCGGCGCCATCGAACAGGACCTGGCCGCCGTTCGGCTTAAGAAAGCCGCTGATCAGGTTGAACATCGTGGTCTTGCCCGACCCGTTCGGCCCGATCAGCCCGGTGATCGCGCCCTCGCGGGCCGACAGGCTGACATTCTTGATCGCGACAAGCTTGCCAAAGCTCTTGGTGATGTTGCGGACCTCAAGCATTGCGGGCCCCCTTCAGCTTGGCGACGGCCTTTTGCAGCACCACTTCCAGCCCGCCCTTGGTGAACACCAGGGCCGCGATGACGCTGAGACCCCAAAGCAGCGGAATGTACTGCGCGGTGCCGCGGAACAGCTCTTCCAGGAAGGTCAGCAGGATCAGCCCCAGCAGCGGCCCGGTGAAGGTGCGGGTGCCACCGACGATGGCCGCCGCGACGATCTTGAACATGAAGGCCGGGCCGAAATCGCCAGGGTTCACGATGCCGTTGAAGTTGCCCAGCAGCACCCCCGCCGCGCCCGCAATCGAGGACCCGATCACGAAGGCCAGCGTCCGGTATCCCCAGGTGTGGACGCCCAGCGTTTCCGACAGCTGTTCGTTTTCCGCCACCGCCTTGATGGTCTTGCCGATGTGCGAGCGGTCGATGGCCAGCAGGCCAAGGGTCACGGCCACCGCAACCGCCAGGACAAGGGCAAAGAACCCGCCCGAGGTGGTAAAGTCGATCCCGGCCAGCGGCGCGGGGCGCGGAATGAAGGCGACCCCGTTCTGCCCGCCGGTGATGTCGGAAAACTGGATCAGGCTTTGCTGGATCGCGGCACTGGCGGCAAAGGTCGCCAGGAAGAAGTTGTATTCGCGCGTCCGCAGCACGGGATAGGCCAGCGCCAGCGCAAGGACCCCCGCCGCGACCGTGCCGACCAGCAGCGTCGGCCAGAACGGCCAGCCCTGGCCCGTGGTCAGAAGGGCCATCGCATAGGCGCCGATCGCGGCAAAGGCGACGTGGGCAAAGGACCAGCCGCCCATGGTGGTGATCAGCCGAAAGCTCATCACCAGCATCGCGTTGATCAGGAACAGGATCAGGACCTGGCCCAGGTAGATGCTTGAGGCGCCGAAGGCCGCCACCAGGGCAACCGCCGCCGCCAGAACGCCGGCAAGCTCTGCCAGTTGCACCGGGCTTTTGCGGCGAGGGGTCAGGGGGCTGGCCATGGTCAGATCCGGGTCGAGGGATGTGTTGGTCATTGCCGCGCCCCCATCAGGCCGTTGGGCAGGAACGACAGGATGGCCAGCATGATCACCGCATCGACCAGGGCGACGTACTGGCCCTGCCCGAAGGCGGTCAGCAGCGAGTCAAGCGTCGCGAAGAGGGCCGCGGCCAGCGCCGCGCCGGGCAGGCTGCCGATGCCGCCGACGATGATCACGATGAAGGCCCGCCAGATCGCCTCGCCGCCCATGAAGGGGTTGATGTTCATGATGCTGCCCATCAGCACGCCCGAGGCCGCCGACAGCGCGCTGCCGATGATGATGGTCAGAAGGCCGATCTTGCCGATGCTGACGCCCTGCAACCGCGCACCGACACTGTTCTGCGCGGTGGCGCGGATCGCCCGGCCCAGCCGGGAATGCGTCAGGAACAGCCAAAGCCCGACGATGGTCAGCAGGGTCAGCCCGACGACGACCAGCCGCTGCGTCGGCAGGATCATCCCGGCCTCGCGGAAGATGCCCGGCACCAGCGGAGGGATCGACCGGCCGACCGGCCCGAAGGATTCGATCACCGCGACCTGCAGCACATAGCTAAGCGCGAGGGTCGCCATGAAGATCGAGAACGGCTGGTCGCGCAGTGGCGTGATCAGCCCCCAGAAGATCAGCGCGCCCAGGATGCCCCCTGCCACCAGGGCGCAGGCAAGCGCGATGCCCAGCATCGGCAACCCGCCCAGCGTTCCCGCGAACAGCGCCGTCACGAAGTAAAGGCTGTAGCCGCCGATCATGAAGATCTCGCCGTGGGCATAGTTGACCACGCGCATCACGCCGAAGATCAGGCTGAGTCCGATGGCGAACGACAGGTAGAATGTCGTCAGGAACATCGCGTTGGCTAATATCTGCACCGTCTCTCCCCCGTGTAGTGCAAGCCGACACCGGGGCCGCGCCCTTGTCCGGGCGCGGCCTTGGTCCATTGTCTTTCCGAAGGGTTGGCGGCTTAGGCCGCGTAGACCTGGCCGCCCGCGGCCAGCACCGGCAAGGCCGCGGCCTTGTTCTTTTCCCACCAGCCGAAGGTGTCGACGACGCCGTCGATCACCGCCGTGCCGTCCGCTCCGACGCCATAGACGGGCTGCGGCGTGTAGAGGTGGTGGTTGACCCCGAAGATCTCGGCCCCGCCCCATTTCGACGGCCCGAACAGCGGATGGTCCACCGTCTCCATCGCGTAAAGCGTGTTCATCACGGTTTCCGGATCCATCGCCGGGGCGGCCTTGAAGGCCACCTCAAAGGCCATCACGGCGGCATAGGTCGACGAGGCCCAGGGCGCCCATTCGGCCGCACCGTACTTTTCGACGTAGCGCTTGTAGAAGTCATGCGCGCGGGGGCTGAAGGTGGGTTCTTGCGCATCGACCGAGGGGCCGCTGAACAGGCGCCCGGCGGTGGTCTGCAGCACGCCTGCCTGTTCCAGGAAGTTCGCCTCCCAGGATTCCGAACCGTAGATGCCGGTAAAGCCCAGTTGCTCCAGCGTTGCCACCATGGTGGCCTTCTGGCCGGGGGCGAAGCCCATCTCGTAGACGATGTCCGGTGCGCTGTCGGCCAGCGGCGCCAGCAGGCCCAGCATGTCGTTCACCGCCGAGGCGCCGTAGCTTTCGTCATAGACGATCTGGATGCGGTCCGCGTGCGCGGCGCAACCGGCCTGGACATAGGCCCGCGCCGCCTTGGCGAAAGAGGTGTCGCCGGTGAGGATCGCCACCTTCATCGCGTCCGGGTGACGCTCGATGATGTGGCTGATCGTCAGCATGTTGCCCATCGGCTGGCCGGTCTGCGCGCCCAGGAGGAAGGGGAATTCGGACCCGATGAAGCCTGCGCCGTACGAGGTGACCAGCGCCTTGCTTTCGTTGGTCAGCGGGCCGATGGCCTGGCGGGCAGAGGGCGTATAGGTCTGCAGAAGGAACGTGCAGCCGTCGTCCAGGATGGCCCGGCGCGCGGCCTTCAGCTCGTCGCCGGCGGCATAGCAGTTGTTGTCATAGGCCAGGACTTCCAGCTTGTAGGCGTTGCCGTCGCCGGCGGTGAAGCCTTCGGCGCCGGTCAATTCCTCGGCCCACATCTCGACCGCGCGGGTGATCGGAATGCCCCATTGGGCGCAGTCGCCCTGCTGGGGTTGCAGCACGCCGATGCGGAGGGTTCCGCCCTCGGCCCGTGCCGGCAGGCCGGCAAAGGACAGCACGCTGGCGGCGCCGATCGAACGAAGCAGGATTCGTCTGGTGATTTCGGTCATCGTCTACTCCCTGTGATTATACGAATTGTTTAGATGCTTAGTAACACGATTAGCGCATGCTTAGTCAACGCAAAATAATCACGTAAAGTCAGGTGCCTGACCTGGTGGTAAAAAATTTTTCCTTTGTCTGCCCGGCCGGTCGATTCGCGATAACTGAGGAAAGAGTGCGGACGCCGCAGCCCAAGCAGTCAATGCGTATCCATCTGAAAACCATATGTAATCTTCGGAACTACGCCGCCGTTCCCCCTGCCCTGCTGCGCCCTGCAGCACCCGCCCGAGTCGAGATGCAAGGGTCGGGGCAGCCTGTCAGGGGCCGCCACCTACCGTGATTCCGGTTTCCGTTTGCAAAATGATTAGATTGCGTTTAGATGTCGGCTTGGGCATCACTCGCCAGCGCTGCGCGCTTGGTAAC
>JAGPCN010000296.1 GCA_018058035.1 Fuscovulum sp. | reverse complement strand
CTGTTCAGTTTTCCGGACAGTCCCGGGCCACCGCGGGACCGTTCCCGTTGGCAGATGCCCCGACCCGATTCACAGTATGCGGAAATGCACGGCTGTCAACAAACTGATTGACCGATCAATCACGGACTGCCTTAGTTGCAGCCCAAAAGCAGGGGGAAAAGCATGATCGGAACCGACCTTGCCTATATCGGCGCCGCGCAGGCGCTGCGGCTGTTCCGCGACCGCAAGCTGTCTCCGGTCGAGCTGCTTGAGGCGCAGCTGGAGCGCATCGACGCCGCCGCCGAGCCGCTGAACGCGGTCTGCTTCACCTATGCCGACGAGGCCCGCGACGCCGCCCGCCAGGCCGAGGCGCGCTATGCCGCCGGCCAGGCGACCGGCGCGCTGGAGGGGCTGCCGACCGCGCTGAAGGATGAAAACATGATGGCGGGCAAGGTCACCACCTATGGCTCGCTGCTTTATGCCGACCATGTGGCCGACCGGAATGCGCCGGTGGTGCAGCGGCTGCTGGATGCCGGGGCGGTGGTGCATGCCCGCACCACGACGCCCGAGTTTTCCTGCGCGCCGTTCTGCCATTCGCGGCAATGGGGCGTCACGCGCAACCCCTGGAACCGCGATTTCACGCCGGGGGGGTCTTCGGGCGGGGCGGGGGCGGCGCTGGCGGCGGGGCTGACCACGCTGGCTACCGGGTCCGACATCGGCGGGTCGATCCGCATTCCGGCGGCGGCCTCGGGGGTGGTGGGGTTCAAGCCGCCCTATGGCCGCGTGCCCTCGACCCCGCCGTTCAATCTGGACCACTACAACCACCCCGGCCCGATGGCGCGCAGCGTCGAGGATTGCCTGCTGATGCAGAACGTGCTGGCCGGGCCGCACCCGCAGGACATCGCCTCGCTGAAACCCAGGCTGACGCTGCCGGTCGACCGCGGCGGGGTCAGGGGCTGGCGGATCGCCTTTTCGGTCGACTTCGGCTTCATGCCGGTTGACCCGGAAGTGCGCGCCAACACCCTGCGCGCGGTCGAGGTGTTCCGCGACCTGGGCGCCGAGGTGGTCGAGGTCGACCTGGGCTGGACATGGGAGGTCTATCACGCCGCCGCCACCCATCACGCCACGCTGTTCGGGGCCTGGCTGGCCGACTACCTGGACCAGGCCGACCGGATGACCGATTATGCGGTGGATTTCGCCCGCCGGTCGCTGAGTGTCACCACCCGCGACTATCTGGCCAGCCTGGGGGTCGAGGGGCGGATCTATGCCCAGTTCGGCCCGATGATCGAGGCGTTCGACCTGTTCCTGTGCCCGACGCTGGCGATTCCAGCGGTGCCGGCCGACTTCGGCCTGGGCGACCCGCTGACCGTCGACGGCGTGGCGGTCGACCCCTACCTGGGCTGGACGATGGCCTGGCCGTTCAACATGCTGGGCCGCTGTCCGGTGCTGGCGCTGCCCTCGGGGCGGGCGGCGAACGGGGTGCCGACGGGCATCCAGCTGGTCGGCCGCACCTATGACGATGCCGCGGTGTTCCGCGCCGGCCTGGCCTTCGAATCTGCGGTCGGCGGGTGGTATCTGTCGGCCGAAACCCGCCCCGCCCTGCCGTTCTGAGGATCGCCCATGAAAACCGTCTTCTCCGAAGCCCACGCGCTGCAAAGCGTTCAGACAGAGTTCTACCGCGGCAAATGGGTCGAGGCGTTTGAAATCCCGCGCCGGGCCGAACTGGTGCTGGCGGCAGTGCGCCAGGCCGACCTTGGCCCGGTGATCGCGCCCACCGGCTTTGGCCTGGCGCCGGTGCAGGCAGTGCATGACGCGGCCTTCCTGCGGTTCCTGGAAACGCTGTGGGACGACTGGGTGGCCGAGGTCGGAGAGATCCCGGCCTATCCCAACATCTGGCCGCCGCGGCGGACGCGGATGATCCCCACCCGCCGCCCCGGCGCCGAACTGGGTCGCTATGCGGTGGACATGAGCAGCCCGATCCTGAAGGGCACCTGGCAGGCCGCGCGGGCGGCGGTCGATTGCGCACTGACCGGGGCCAGCCTGATCGAGGCCGGAGAGCGGGCGGCCTTTGCCCTGTGCCGCCCGCCCGGCCACCACGCCGGCCGCGACTATTTCGGCGGCTACTGTTTCCTGAACAACGCCGCCATCGCCGCGCAATGGTTCCGCGATGCCGGCGCGGCCCGGGTGGCGGTGCTGGATGTCGACTACCACCACGGCAACGGCACGCAGGATATCTTCTACGACCGGGGCGACGTGCTGACGCTGTCGATCCATGCCGATCCGGTGCAGGAATACCCCTATTACATCGGTTTCGCCGACGAGACCGGCACCGGCGCGGGGCAGGGCGCCAACCTGAACCTGCCGCTGCCCTGGGGGTCGGACTTCACCGCCTGGGGCGCGGCGATGGACCGGGCGCTGGCGGCCTTGCGCGCCTTTGCGCCCGACCGGCTGGTGGTATCGCTGGGGGTCGATGCCTTTGACGGCGACCCGATCAGCCGGTTCCGGTTGCAGGGGGCGGATTTCCTTGAGATCGGCCGCCGGATCGGCCGGCTGGGCCTGCCCACGCTGTTCGTGATGGAGGGCGGCTATGCGGTGGCGGCCATCGGCGACAATGTCGTCAACGTGCTGCGCGGGTTTCAGGCGCCTTAGGCGGCGGGGTCAGAAATCCTGCGGAAAGTGGCAGCGCATCAGCGCCATGCAGGCGCCATGGCCGCGCTGCTGCAACTCGGCCAGGGGCGCGGGCGACAGCAGGCTTTCGATCCACAGGCCCGAGATCATCGCGTTCAGCGACAGCGCCAGCCGCGGGGCATCGACGGCCAGCCCGCGCTGCGCCGCCAGTTCGGCGATGTCGGCCGCGACGGCCTGGTTGTACTGGTCGCGCAGCGAGGCGCAGCGCTTGCGATAGGATGTCACGCGCGCCGCCTCGGCCCAGAACGACAGCCACAGCGCGATCGACGACCGGCCGGAGGCCTTGCTGCTGAAATCGGTGTCGATCATGCTGCGGATGCGGTCCGCCGGACCCAGGGCCGAGGCGGCCAGCTTGCCCAGGTAGGCCTCATACTCGGCGGCGGTGTGGTCGAGCGCGGCGAAGATCACGCCTTCCTTCGACTTGAAGTGAAAGGCCACCACCCCGTAGGAACATTTCGCCTCGGCCGCGATCGAGTTGATGGTGACCCCGGTCAGCCCCTTTTTCGAGATCACCTTGACCGCGGCGACCAGCAGGCTGCGGCGGCGATCGCTTACCTGATCGTCGCGGCTGGCGCGGGCCTTGCGCGCCGGGGTGCGGCCTGCGGCGGGCGTCGTCAGCTCAGACATGGCGCGAGACTTTCGTTGCAGGCCACCGAACTGCCCCCGGATGCGAATGCGAACGTCTGAAATAGTTTGCGCCCGGGCTTGTCAAGCTGGCCCCCCCGGCAGGCCAAGAAATCTGGCGGCGTTGTCGTGCAGCCACAGCCGTTCGACCTCGGCCCCCAGGCCCAGGTCGCGGATTTCCTCCAGCGCGGTTTCCACCGGCATCATCGGAAAGGCCGATCCGAAGACGATCTTGGATTTCAGGATCGTGCGGCCGTATTGCAGAAGCGGCTCATAGCCGGAATGGGCCTTGGCCAGAAGGCGCGGCCGCACCGCCAGCACGCCGATGTACAGGTTGGGGTGGCGCCAGGCGACGCCGATCAGTTCCTGCACCCAGGGCCAGCCGGGCGGAGAGGCGATGGCGCGCAGCTCGGGGTAGCGCACCATCACGTTGTCCAGATGTTCGGGCTTGCCGACGGACATCGGCGTCTGGGTGGAAAAGTTGATGCCGCAGTGGATGTTGACCGGCACGTTCAGGGCGATGGCCTTTTCGTACAGCGGAAACAGCCGCGGGTCGTCGGGCGTCAGCTTCAGCTCGAAGCATTGCAGGTTCAGCCCGCGCAGGCCCAGGTGGGTGACCGCATGGTCGAACTGCGCCACCGCGTCATCCTGCCAGGGATCGACGCCGGCAAAGCCGATATAGCGGGGCCCATGCGCGCGGATGAACGCCGCCACCGCCGTATTCGGGATCTTGAAGCCGAAGGTGGTGGTCAGGTCGCGTGCCTTCAGCACCACATGCCGCGCGCCCAGCCGGTCATAGGTTTGCAGCCAGCCGTCCAGCCCCTGCGCGGCATCCGAGGCGGCCGAGCGGCCCTCGCTGGCCTGATAGACGCGGCGGTAATTCTGCAGGTGCGGCGCGGGGGGCGAGAAGTCGGGGTGCGGCGGGCGGCTGGAAAAGTCGATCAGCATGGCTCAGCTCCAGCTTCGGCGGTCTTCCAGGATCACCCTGGCGGCATTGTGGCCCGGCACCCCCGTCACGCCTCCGCCGGGATGAACCGAGGCGCTGGCCATGTAAAGGCCGCGCACCGGGCTGCGATAGTCGGCATAACCGGCCGAGGGGCGGCGGAAGAACATCTGGTCGGCGCTGATCTCGCCGTGGTGGACATGGCCGTTCGGCAGGTCGAAGCGGCGTTCCAGGTCCAGCGGGGTCAGCACCTGGCGGTGCAGGATGTGTTCCTCGATGTCGGGGAACTGGGTCTTCAGCACGGCCAGCACCTTGCCCCACAGTTCCTCGCGGCGGTCGTCCCAATGGCCGCGCGCCAGCGTATAGGGGGCGTGGCCGCCGAAGACGTTCATGATGTGGTGCCCGGCCGGGGCCAG
>JAGPCN010000062.1 GCA_018058035.1 Fuscovulum sp. | reverse complement strand
CACCAGCAGCGGCGGGGCCTTGACCGGCTCGACCACCGGCGCCGGCGCTGCCTTCTTCTTCACCGCCGGGGGCTTGGGGATCGACAGGCCGGTCGGCATCTCGCCCTTGGCGGTCAGCACGATCACCTTCTCGCCGCCCTGCACCCGCTCATACAGGTCCATCACGTCCTGGTTGATCATCCGGATGCAGCCGGACGAGGCGTTGCGCCCGATCGACTGCCATTCCGGCGTGCCGTGGATGCGGTAGCCGTAATCGACACCGTTCGACAGCAGGTAGATCGCGCGCGCGCCCAGCGGGTTGGTCGGGCCGCCGGGCTGGCCGTCCTTCCACTTTTCCAGTTCCGGCTTGCGGTCGATCATCTCGGGCGGCGGGGTCCAGGTCGGCCAGGGCTTCTTCTCGGCCACCACGGCCTCGCCCGACCACTGAAAGCCCTCCTTGCCGACGGCGATGCCGTAGCGCAGGGCCTTCTTCTTGCCCATGACGTAGTAGAGGACCTTCTGGCTGGGGTCGATGATGATCGTGCCCGGGGCCTGGTCGGTCTCGTAGTCGACGACCTGGCGGCGGTAGGGTTCGGGGATCTGGTCGACCGGCAGGGCGGGCACGGTGTAGGTGCCGTCCGATTTGGCGACATAGACATTGTCCTCGGGCTTCGGCAGCGCCGGGCCTGCGGTGGCCGCCGTGCCCGTGGGCTGGCCGGTCAGCGGATCGACGCAGGCCGACAGCGCCAGGCCGGCCATCAGGGCCAGGGGCAGGGCAACGAGGCGGGGGGAAAGGCGGATCGGGCTGCCGATCAGGAACATGCGAGTCTCATATGTTTCAATTCCGGGAACAACGCCCCCGGATTCCATCCCGCAAACGTTACCTTACGCCGCCCTCAGCGTCAAACCGCCAGAAACGGCCCGGGCGGGGGATCGCCCGGGGATGACGGTTTCGTGAAGCGGACCGTGCGCCCCGGCCCTACAGCGCAGTGCGCAGCGACCAAAGCTCGGGGAACAGTTGCACCTCGAGCATCCGCTTCAGGTAGGCAATGCCCGAGGTGCCCCCGGTGCCGCGCTTGAAGCCGATCACGCGCTCGACCGTGGTGACGTGGTTGAACCGCCAGCGGCGGAAGTAATCCTCGAAGTCCACCAGCTTTTCGGCCAGTTCATAGGCCTCCCACCACGCCACCGGGTCGCGGTAGACCTGCGCCCAGATCTCTTGCACCTCGGCATCGAAGGTCCAGGGCGTACGCAGGTCGCGCTGAAGCACCCGCGCGGGCACCGCCAGCCCCGACCGCGCCAGCATGCGCAGCGCCTCGTCGTAAAGGCTGGGCCGGGCCAGCTCGGCCTCAAGCTTGGCGGTCAGGTCGGGGCGGTGCGCATGCGGCTTCAGCATCGCCAGGTTGCGGTTGCCGGCGGCATATTCGATCAGCCGGTACTGCCAGGACTGGAACCCCGAGGATTGGCCCAGGCTTTCGCGGAACGTGGTGTAGTCGGCCGGGGTCATCGTGCGCAGCACGTCCCAGGCGTTGTTCAGCTGTTCGAAGATGCGGGCGATGCGGGCCAGCATCTTGAACGCCTCGCGGGCGCGGTTGGCGGCGATCATCGCCCGCGCTGCATCCAGTTCGTGCAAGGCCAGCTTCATCCACAGTTCGCTGGTCTGGTGCTGGATGATGAACAAAAGCTCGTCATGCGCCTGGCTCAGCGGATGCTGGGCGCCCAGCACCTGGTCGATGGCCAGGTAATCGCCATAGGACATGCGGCCGTCGAACGACATCTGGGCGCCGTCTGCGGCCGGGTCGGGAAGGGTGGTCATGGTCTTTTCTCCTGTGAATACGGTGGGTTCAGGGGAAAAGCTGATCCTTCCGGTTCAGCACCGACAGATTGCCCATCCGCCGCCACAGCGCAATCCAGCCGAAGGGCCTGCACAGGGGCGGCAGGGTGCGCGGGCCTAGCATCCGGCCAGCCCCAGGGCGTCGCAGACGCCGGGATCCATCGCATGGCTGTCGGGCGTGGCCGAGACCCCCATCGTGCCGCGCCAGGACCAGACGGCCCAGCCGAAGCCCAGGGCCTCGGCCGCTTGCCGCTTGTCGGACAGAAAGCGCAGATAGCCCTCGGCCTCCAGCGGGCGGCCGCCGGGGGCACTGCGCATCGCGCCGAATTCGTCGATCATCACCCGGTGGCGCGGGATGCCCTGCGCATCGGCCCAGGCGGCGGCGCGGTTCAGCGGGGCGGCCGCGGCATCGCCGGCGGCGCGATAGTCGGTCAATGCGGCGGCAAGGTCGTCGCGGGTCAGCGCCGACCCGTCCCCGGCGGCGCGGGCCAGCGCCTCGGCCACCAGTTTTTCCGCCCAGGCGTCATCCAGCCGCGACGGCGGATAGGGCACGTCGCTGAAATACTGCACCCAGTCCAGCGTCCAGTCGGCGCCCTGGTGGCTGAACAGCAGCGGTTCGTAGCTGTGAACCGACCACAGCAGGTTGTCGTCGGCCAGGTCCGCCGGGCGCAGCACCGGCAGCGCCCAGGCGCCGCCCCAGCAGGCCGCCGACAGCACCAGCGGCAGGTCGGGCGCGCCCGCCCGCGCCGCGGCGTGCAGCCGGGCCAGCATCGCCGGCCAGCGCGCGCCTTCGGGCGCCTCGGGGTCGACCCCGCAGTCGATCGTCGGCTCGTTCATCAGTTGCAGCGCGGTGCGCGACGGGTCCAGCCCGTCCAGCCGCGCCGCCACTTTGCCCGCCATTGCGACATAGGCGGCGAAGTTCGCCTCGGTCGCCAGGGCCCAGTCCACCCCGAAATCCTCCCCCGAGGGGAAGGCGTGCAGGTCCAGCACCACCTTCAGCCCGGCCGCCTGCGCCTCTTCGACCCGCAAGCGCAGCTGGTCCAGCAGAGGCGCCTCTTGCTTCGTGCCGGCCAGCGCCAGCAGGGGCGTCGGATCGGCCGCGATGCGCAGGAAGTCATAGCCGTCATCGACCAGCGCCTTCAGCGTGCCGGGCGGCAAGTGGCGGGGATAGTCGGGATAGACGTCCAGGAACCCCGGCGTCGCCAGCATCTCTTCCAGCGTCAGCCATTCGACCCAGATATCGGTATTCAGGCCGTGCCGGGGCAGGAACAGGTCTGCCGGCGCCGGGTCGGCCACCGACGCCTTGGTCAGGAACATGAGTGCCGCCAGTGGCCCCATCGGCCCGATCCCTTCCCCCCGGATGCGCCCGCGATCCAATCCGGCACGGGCGCCCTGCACAGTGCTTTCGGCTCAGGTCACCCGCGCGCGAGCCTTGAATTCGGGCCGGTCCCAGGACCCGGTCGCCATGATCCCCGCCAGCACCTCGACCGCGCGGTCGACCTCGGCCGCGCCGATGTAAAGCGGCGTGAAGCCGAAGCGCAGGATGTCGGGCGCGCGGAAATCGCCGATCACCCCCGCGGCGATCAGCGCCTGCATGATCGCATAGCCCTGCGGGTGGCGGAACGACACCTGCGACCCGCGCATCGCATGGTCGCGCGGGGTGGCCAGCGCCAGCATCGGGCAGCGGGCCTCGACCCCGGCGATGAAGCGGTCCTGCAGGGCCAGGCTGGCGGCGCGCAGATCGTCCAGGTCAACGCCGTGCCAGACGTCCAGCGCCGCTTCCAGCGCGGCCAGCTGAAGGATCGGCGGGGTGCCCACCCGCATCCGTTCCACCCCCGAACCCGGGCGATAATCCAGGTCGAAGGCAAAGGGCGCCTCGTGGCCCAGCCAGCCCGACAGGGCAGGGCGGGCCGCCGCCTGGTGGCGGGGCGCGACATAGATGAAGGCCGGGCCGCCGGGGCCGGAGTTCAGGTACTTGTAGGTGCAGCCCACCGCGAAATCGGCGCCGTCGCGGGCCAGATGCACAGGGAAGGCCCCCGCCGAATGCGCCAGGTCCCAGACCACCAGCGCGCCCGCCTCATGCGCGCGCCGGATCAGCCGCGCCATGTCGTGCCGCCGCCCGGTGCGATAGTCGACCTCGGTCAGCATCAGCACGGCGACGTCGGGGCCGATCGCCTCTTCGACCGCTTCGGGCGCCACAGTGCGCAGGGCATAGCCCTGGCCCAGCGTCCGCACCAGCCCGTCGGCCATGTACAGGTCGGACGGGAAATTCCCGGTGTCCGAAAGGATCACCCTCCGGTCCGGCCGCATCTCCAGCGCCGAGGCCAGCGCCTGATAGACCTTGATCGACAGCGTGTCGCCCATCACCACGCTGCCGGGTTCGGCCCCCACCAGCGCCGCGATCCGGTCGCCCACGCGGGCCGGCATCTCCATCCAGCCGGCCTGGTTCCAGCCGCGGATCAGCATCTGGCCCCATTCCGCCGTCACCGTCTGCGCCACCCGCGCCGCCGCCGCCTTCGGCATCGGCCCCAGCGAGTTGCCGTCCAGGTAGATCACGCCTTCCGGCAGGTCGAACATCGCCCTCGTGGCGGCAAAATCGGTGGTCATCGCGGCTCTCCCTTTCCCGCATCTGACGCCTTGCGGGCCTGTCCTGCAATAGGCCCTGCGCCGGAAATTTCAAGCTTGAAAGTTATCCCGGACCGGGGCCGGGGCCAGCTTTCCCTTGCCCTTGCCGTCAAGGCGCGGGAAAACGGCAGGCAACGCAACCGGAGGCCGCGATGGAGATCAAGCCGGGCGATCTGACGCTGGACTGGCCGCCCTTGTGGACGGCGGGGGCCGTCGTGCTGTCCTGGTTGGCGGGCTGGGTGATGCCCTGGCCGATCCTGGGCGCGGCGGGCGTGGTGCTGGGCGCCGTGCTGGCGCTGACCGGCATCGGCCTGATGGTCGCCGCCGCGCTGGAGATGCGCCGCGCCCGGACCACGGTGATCCCGCGCCGCACGCCTTCGGCGCTGGTGACCTCGGGCGTCTATGAATACAGCCGCAACCCGATCTACCTGGGCGATCTGCTGGTCGCCGCCGGCGCGATGCTGTGGTTCCAGGTGCCCTGGGCCTTGCCGATGACCGGCGTTCTGGCCTGGGTGCTGGCCAGCCGCTTCATCGAACCCGAAGAGGCCCGGCTGACCGAAAGCTTCGGCGCCGAGTTCCAGCTTTGGGCCGCGCGGACGGGGCGCTGGTTCGGCCGGCGCCCGGGATGACATGCCGCATCGCGGAAATCGGCGGTTGAAATATTGTTGCGCGATGATACAGGGGCGACGGAACAGACGGCAAAACCGTCAGGGATGGGGGAGAGATCGGTGAAGATCGGAGCGCTTGCTGAGATTTTCGAAGGCGAGAACCGGGTGGCGATGACCCCGGACTCGGCGCTGCAATTGCAGAAGCTGGGGCATCACTGCTGCATCCAGGCGGGCGCGGGCGACAAGGCGGGCTTTCCCGACGCGGCCTTTGCCGCCGCCGGGGTCGAGGTGCTGGCGGACGCCAAGGCGGTGGTTGCGGCGGCCGACGTGCTGGTCAAGGTGCGCGGCCCCGAAGAGAAAGAGGCCGCGCTTTTGCGCCAGGGCCAGACGCTGATCAGCTTCTTCTGGCCGGCGCAGAACGAGGCGCTGTTGAAGCAGGTCGCCGAACGCGGCGCGACCGTGGTCGCGATGGACATGGTGCCCCGCATCAGCCGCGCGCAGAAGATGGATGCGCTGTCGTCGATGGCCAACATCGCCGGCTATCGCGCGGTGATCGAGGCCGGCAACAACTTTGGCCGCTTCTTCACCGGGCAGGTCACCGCCGCCGGCAAGGTGCCGCCTGCCAAGGTTCTGATCGTCGGCGCGGGCGTGGCGGGGCTGGCCGCCATCGGCACCTCGACCTCGCTCGGGGCAATCACGCTGGCCTTCGACGTGCGGCCCGAAGTGGCCGAACAGATCGAATCAATGGGGGCCGAGTTCGTCTACCTGGACTTTTCGGAAAAGGCGCAGGACGGCGCGGCGACCGGCGGCTATGCCGCTCCCTCGTCGCCCGAATTCCGCGAAGCGCAGCTGAAGAAATTCCGCGAACTGGCGCCCGAAGTCGATATCGTCATCACCACCGCCCTGATCCCCGGCCGCCCGGCGCCCAAGCTGTGGACCGAGGACATGGTCAGGATGATGAAGCGCGGCTCTGTCATCGTCGACCTGGCGGCCGAACGCGGCGGCAACTGCGACCTGACCGTGCCCGACCAGAAGATCGTCACCGACAACGGCGTGACCATCGTCGGCTACACCGACTTCCCCAGCCGGATGGCGACCCAGGCCAGCACGCTTTATTCCAACAATATCCGGCACATGCTGACCGATCTTACACCAAAGAAAGATGGTGTGATCGCCCATAACATGGAAGACGACGTGATCCGCGGCGCCACCGTGGCGCACGCCGGCGCCGTCACCTATCCGCCGCCGCCGCCCAAGGTGCAGGCCATCGCGGCCGCCAAGCCCAAGCCCAAGGCGGTCGAACTGACGCCCGAGGAACGCCGGGCGCAAGAGGTGGCCGCCTTCAAGGCGCAGACCCGCACGCAGGTGGGCCTTCTGGTCGTCGGCGGCGGCCTGCTGCTGCTGGCGGGCCTTTACGCTCCGGCCAGCTTCATGAGCCACTTCATCGTGTTCGTGCTGTCGGTCTATGTCGGCTTCCAGGTGATCTGGAACGTCTCGCATTCCTTGCACACGCCGCTGATGGCGGTGACGAACGCGATCTCGTCGATCATCATCCTCGGCGCGCTGTTGCAAATCGGGTCGGGCAACATCCTTGTCATCATCCTGGCCGCGGCTTCGGTGCTGATGGCGGGGGTCAACATCTTCGGCGGCTTCATGGTCACGCGGCGCATGCTGGCCATGTTCCAGAAGTCGTGAACGGGGGACAGGGATAATGGAAATCGGATTCACCACTGCGGCCTATGTCGTCGCCGCCGTCCTGTTCATCCAGTCGCTCGGCGGTCTGTCGGGCCAGGAAAGCGCCAAGCGCGCCGTCTGGTACGGCATCGCCGGCATGGCGCTGGCGGTTGCCGCCACGCTCTTCGGCCCCGGTGCGGGCAACTGGTTCGTGTCGCTGGCGATGATCGCCATCGGCGGCGCGGCCGGCTGGTATGTCGCGCAGCGCGTCCAGATGACCGAGATGCCGCAGCTGGTCGCCGCGATGCATTCGCTGGTCGGCCTGGCCGCTGTGTTCATCGGCTACAACGCCCATATCGAGGCCGCGGGTGTCACTGGCCTGGACGAGGCCGCCAAATCCGCGCTGACCGGCTTTGCCGCCCTTCTGGCGCACAAGACCCCGGTCGAACTGACGATCCTGCGGGTCGAGGTCTTCCTCGGCGTCTTTATCGGGGCCGTCACCTTCACCGGCTCGGTCATCGCCTATGGCAAGCTGGCGGGCAAGGTTGACGGCAAGGCCAAGAAGCTGCCGGGCGGGCATCTGCTGAACGCGGGCGCGGCGCTTGGTTCGCTGGTGCTGCTGGTGGTCTACCTGCAGACCGGCTCGGCCTTTGCGCTGATCGGTATGACGCTTCTGGCCTTCTTCATCGGCTACCACCTGATCATGGGGATCGGCGGCGCGGACATGCCCGTCGTGGTCTCGATGCTGAACAGCTACTCGGGCTGGGCGGCGGCGGCGATCGGGTTTTCCTTGTCGAACGACCTCCTGATCGTCGTGGGCGCGCTGGTCGGCTCTTCGGGCGCGATCCTGAGTTACATCATGTGCAAGGCGATGAACCGGTCATTCATCAGCGTGATCCTGGGCGGCTTTGGCAACACCACGGGACCGCAGATGGAGGTCACTGGCGAGCAGATCGCCATCGACGCCGAAGGCGTGGCCGCGGCGCTGAACGATGCCGACTCTGTCATCATCATCCCCGGCTACGGCATGGCGGTGGCGCAGGCGCAGCAGTCGGTCAGTGAGCTGACCCGCAAGCTGCGGGCCAAGGGCAAGACCGTGCGCTTTGCCATCCACCCCGTCGCGGGGCGTCTGCCCGGCCACATGAACGTGCTTCTGGCCGAGGCCAAGGTCCCCTACGACATCGTGCTGGAGATGGACGAGATCAACGAGGACTTCCCCTCGACCGACGTCGCCATCGTCATCGGCTCGAACGACATCGTGAACCCGGCCGCGCAAGAGGACCCCAACTCCCCCATCGCCGGCATGCCGGTGCTGGAATGCTGGAAGGCCAAGCAGGTCTTCGTCAGCAAGCGCGGCCAGGGGACGGGCTATTCCGGTATCGAGAACCCCTTGTTCTACAAGGAAAACACCCGGATGTTCTATGGCGATGCCAAGAAGTCGCTCGACAGCCTGCTGCCGATGATCGACTGACCGTCTTCGTAGGATGGGCAATATTGCCCATCCTACCTTGCGCCCGCCGGATGATCGGGCATTTGCGCAACATCCCTCCGGCATACCCCGGTATTCCCCGAAATTTCTCGCCTTGACGCCGCCTCGGCCCTAGCTCCGGGGAAATCCCAGCCGGACCGCAGCCATGCCCGCCGCCGACCACCCCCTGCGCTATGCCACCGTGAACGAGCTTCACGCCCGGCCGTTTCCTTCGCTGGACGTGCCCTCGACGGCCGTCGTCCTGGCGATCAAGGAGCCGGTCGATGCCGCCAACCGCGACCGCGGGCGCGACCGCGCCCATCTTCTGGCGCTGCTGGATCGCCACGGAGGAGCCCATCCGCAGCCCGAGGCCACCCACCATTCCGCCCAGATCGGCCGGGCCGAACTGAAGTGGGAATCGCACACCGAATTCGTCACCTGCACCGCCTTTTCGCCCGGCGTCTCGGCCCGGCCCTTTGACCCGGCCGACGCGCAGATCTTTCCCGATGACTGGGTCGATGACGCCCCCGGCAAGCGCCTGACGGCCCTGGTCATCCGCATCGTGCCGATGGTGCCGGACGCCGAGATGCTGAGACTGGCCGAGGCCTGGTTCGTGCCCGAAAGCCTGGCGATCAGCCGGGTCATCGACGGCGCCGCCGTCGTCGCGGGCGATTTCCGCATCGACCCGGCGGGCCTGATGCGCTTTGCCGTCTTCGTCCGCCCCGGCACCGGCGCCCGCCGCGTCGGCCGGATCGTCCAGCGCATCTGCGAGATCGAGACCTACCGCGCCATGTCGATGCTGGGCCTGATGCGCTCGCGTCAGTTGACGGCGCAACTGAACGCGCTGGACCCGCGGCTTTCGTCGCTGGTGGCCGGGCTGGACCACGCCACCCCGGCGCCCGAGGCGGCGCTGCACGACCTGCTGGCGATCTCGGCCGACCTTGAGAAGCTGGCGGTGCAATTCACCTTCCGCTTTGGCGCCACGGCGGCCTATGAGGCGATCCTGAACCAGCGCATCCAGGTCCTGCGCGAGGACCGGATCGAGGGCCGCCAGACCTTTGCCGAGTTCATGATGCGCCGCTACGACCCCGCCATGCGCACGGTGAAATCGGCCGAAAAGCGGCTGCACGAGATGAGCGAGCGGGCGACCCGCGCGGCGGAACTCTTGCGCACCCGGGTCGATGTGGAACGCAGCGCGCAGAACCAGAAGCTTCTGGAAAGCATGGACCAGCGCGCCGACCTGCAACTGCGGCTGCAGCGTACGGTCGAGGGGCTGTCGGTGGTGGCGATCAGCTACTACGCCGTCAGCCTGGTGGCCTATGCGGTGGCGCCGCTGGGCAAGCTGGCCCACCTGTCGAAGGAAACCCTGACCGCGGTCCTGGTGGTGCCGGTGGTCCTTGCGGTCTGGCTCATGGTCCGCCGCATCCGCAACGCGCTGCACTGACCGCCGGGCACCGGAAATCGCGCGATTTCCGGTCCGATTTTCGTGCGAAAATCGGTGCCCTCAGCGGCCGCGGATGCGCGGGTCCAGGGCGTCGCGCAGGCCGTCGCCGATGTAGTTCACCGACAGCACCGTCAGGCTGATCGCGAGACCGGGGAAGATCACCCGCTCGGGGTACATCTGCATGTACTCCAGCCCCTCGTAAAGCAGCCGGCCCCAGGTCGGGAAGTCGGGCGGGAAGCCCAGGCCCAGGAAGGACAGCACCGATTCCGTGATGATCGCCTCGGCCACCCCCAGCGTTGCCGCCACCATCACCGGCGACACCACGTTGGGCAGGATGTGGCGCAGGATCACCCGCCGCGGGGTGGACCCGATCGACCGGCTGGCCAGCACATATTCCCGCTCCTTCAGCGCCAGCACCTCGCCGCGCACGATGCGGGCGGCGTGCATCCAGCTGGTCACCCCGATGGCGAAGACGATCAGCACGAAGGCCCCCATCTCGGGGCCCAGAACGCCGGCGATGCGGTCGCGAAACAGCATCACCATCACCAGCAGCAGGGGGATCAGCGGCAGCGCCAGGAACATGTCGGTCAGCCGCATCAAGGGCCCGTCCAGCCGCTTGAAATAGCCCGCCAGCACGCCGACGAAGGTGCCCAGGAAGATCGCGATCATCATCGCGACGAAGCCGACCGCGAGGCTGACCTTGCCGGCCGCCATCATCCGCGCCAGCTGGTCGCGGCCCAGCTGGTCGGTGCCCATCGGGAACTTCAGGCTGGGCCCCAGGTTCTTGGACTTCAGCGCCTCGGCCACCTTCAGCTTTTCGGGCTGCCAGACCATCGGCCCGACCACCACGAAGATCACCAGAAGCACCAGCACCACCAGGCCGAACATGGCGCCCTTGTGCTTCTTGAACTGGGCCCAGACCGCGGCGCGGAAGGATTCCGGCGGGGCGACGCCGATATCGGTGTCAGTCATAGCGGATCCTCGGGTCCAGCATGCCGTACAAGAGGTCGGCGATCAGGTTGAAGGTCACGATCAGGATCGCGAAGATGAAGGCCAGCGTCTGCACCATCGGCAGGTCGTTGCCATGGATCGCCTGGATCAGCGCCGAGCCGATGCCGTTCACCCCGAACAGGTTTTCGGTGATGATGGCGCCGCCGAAGATCGACGGGATGCCAAGCGCGATGACCGTGACCACCGGGATCAGCGAATTGCGCAGGACGTGCTTCAGCACCACGGTCCGTTCGGCCATGCCCTTGGCGCGGGCGGTGCGGACATAGTCCTGGCCCATGTTCTCCAGCATCGAGGACCGCATGTATCGGCTGATCGCGGCGGCATTGGCCAGGCCCAGCACCATCACCGGCATCGCCATCTGGCGCAGCTGCTTGAGGAAGCTGTCCCAGTCCGTCACCTCCAGCGTGGTGTCGTACTTGGTCGGGAACCAGCCCAGCCAGACCGCGAAGATGATGATGAAGAGCGTGCCGGTAAAGAAGGTGGGCACCGAAAAGCCGATCATCGCGAAAAGGGTGCCGGCCTGGTCGAACACCGAATATTGCCGGTAGGCCGAATAGATGCCGATCGGCAGCGCGATCAGCACGCCGACCAGATAGGCGGTGCCGATCACCGTCAGGGTCTGCGGGATGCGCTCGCCGATGATCGAGAACACCGGGCTGCGGCTTTGATAGCTGATGATCCGCTGCAAGCCCTCGGCATGGGTGGTGCCGAAGATCGCGTCAAAGCCGTTCAGCGGCTCGACCCAGAAGAACTGCTTCAGCCACAAGAGGTAGCGGATGTGGACGGGCTCGTTCACGCCCAGCGATTCCAGGATCTTCTGGCGCACCTCGGGGGGCACCGTCAGCGGGATCTCGGACGCCGGAGAGCCGGGCGCCAGGTCGACCAGAAGAAAGATGACAAGGCTGATCAGCAGAAGCGTCGGGATGGCCAGCAGCAGCCTTCGCAGGGTGTAGGTCAGCATGTGCGGGACGCCTCGGGTCACTAGCCTGGGAGAGAAAGGGCAGGGACCGGCAGGCCCCCGCCCGTAGGATGGGCAATATTGCCCATCCTACAGTTCAGATCACTTGACGCGGGTCCAGTCCTGGGCGTTCCATAGCTCGGTGTCCCAGGTGTTCAGCACCACGCCGCCCAGCGTGTTCGAGGCCGCCGACAGACGGCCGCGGTCCACCAGCGGAACCACGACATAGGTGTCCTTGGTCAGCATCTCGTTCAGGCGGATCGCGATCTCGGCGCGCTTGGCCATGTCGGCGGTCTTCGACAGCTCGTCGACCAGCGCGTCATAGGCCGGGTCGCAGAAGCGGTTGATGTTCTCGCCCTGCCACTGGTTTTCCGGCGCCGGGATCTTGTCGCACTTGTACTGCGCCAGGTAGGGCTCGGGGTCGGTGCCGTCGAAGTTGTTGGCGTACATCTCGACGTCGGCATAGAACTTCTGGAACGTGTCGGGCGAGCCCGCGTCACCGCCGAAGAAGACCGAAGCGTCGATGTTCTTCAGTTCGACGTTCACGCCCAGTTCCGTCCACCAGTCCTTGATCACGGCCTGGAAGTCCTGCCGGACCGGGTTGGTCGAGGTCTGGTACAGGATCTTCATCTCGACGCCATCCTTTTCACGGATGCCGTCGCCGTTGCTGTCCACCCAGCCGGCCTCTTCCAGCAGCGCCTTGGCGCCTTCCATGTCCTGCGCGATGCATTCGGTGTTCGGGCTGGCGAACATTTCCGGCGCCGGCACCAGGTTGCAGGTGGCGCGGCCGGCGGCCCCATAGCCGATGTCGACCAGGATCTGGCGGTCGATCGCCATCGACAGCGCCTTGCGGACGCGGATGTCCGACAGCATCGGGTGCGGATGCTTGGTGGTCGAACGCTCGCCCTCGGCCAGGTCGGGCGAGGGGTCGGTCATGTTCATCTCGATCCGCTCGACCAGGGTGCCGAAGCCGTTCAACAGCACGCCCTTGCCGGCGGCCGACATCTGCGCCTGCTGCTCGGGGTTGATCTGGGTGTTCCAGGCATAGTCGAACTCGCCGGTTTCCAGCACGGCGCGGGCTGCTGCCGCCGCGTCGCCGCCGCCCTTCACCGTCATGGTGGCAAAGGCGGGCTTGGCCGGGTCGCGGTAGTTCGGGTTGGCGGCGAATTCCACCACGTCATTGACCTTGAAGTCGGTGACCACGAACGGCCCGGTGCCGATCGGCTTGAAGTTCTGGTCGGTGCAGGTCGAGGCCGCGGCGCCCAGGCAGTTGGCGAATTGCGCCGCCTGAAGGATGGGCGAGGTGCCGCCGACGAAGGCGGTGTAGGGGTTCGGCTTCGGCGCGGTGTACTTGATGACGATGGTCAAGTCGTCGGGCGTCTCGATGCTGGCGATGCCCTCGTAGCGCGCGGCCTGGGCGCAGCCACCCTCGGGGTGGGTGCAGTATTCGTAGGTGAACTTGGCGTCGGCGCTGGTGACGGGCGTGCCGTCCGACCACAAGAGGCCCGGCTTCAGCTTCCAGGTGATCTGCATCAGGTCGGCGGTGATGCCGCCGTTTTCCACAGTCGGGACCGACTCGGCCAGACGGGCGAAAACAACGCCCTTTTCGTCAAAGCCGGCCAGGCCTTCCAGCACCAGCGAGGCGGTTTCCACATCCTTGGTGCCCGACGACAGGTAGGGGTTCAGGATCGACGGGGCCTGCCAGTACAGCACGTTGGCATGGCCATCGGCGCCACGTTCGGCAAAGGCGGCCGGGGCCAGGCCGATCACGGCCACGGCGCCCAGCAGGGCGGATTTCATCTTCATTGGGTCACTCCTTGTTGGTTACGCTCGGTTGCCTCGGAAGCGCCGGTTGGCCCGGCGGCAGAGGTTATTCCATAAAGGTGGCAGGCGACGAGGCGGCCCGGCTCGACCTCGGTCAGGGCGGGCTTCACCGTTCGGCAGATGTCCATGACCTTCGGGCAGCGGGTGCAGAAGTTGCAGCCCTGCGGCGGGTTCGCGGGCGAGGGCACGTCGCCTTTCAGGATGATGCGCTTGCGCGCCGCCGCGATCACCGGGTCGGGCTCGTTCACCGCCGACAGCAGCGCCTCGGCGTAAGGGTGCAGGGGCCGCGCGTAAAGGTCCTTGGACGGCGACAGTTCGGCGATCCGGCCCAGGTACATCACCGCCACCCGCTGCGCCAGGTGGCGCACCATCGACAGGTCGTGGCTGATGAACAGGTAGGTCAGGCCCAGCTTTTCCTGCAGATCCTCAAGCAGGTTCACCACCTGCGCCTGGATCGACACGTCCAGCGCGGCGATGGGTTCGTCGCAGACGATGAAGCGCGGGTTCAGCGCCAGGGCGCGCGCGATGCCGATGCGCTGCCGCTGGCCGCCCGAGAATTCGTGCGGGTAGCGGTTCAGGAAGCGGCGGTTCAGCCCGACCTGGTCCATCAGGTCCTGGATGCGCTCGATCTTGCGGGCCTGCGTCCAGTCGGTGTGTTCGTCCAGCGGCTCGCCAATCAGGCGGGCCAGCGTCATCCGCGGGTTCAGGCTGGCCTGCGGGTCCTGGAACACCATCTGCATCGACGGGCGCTTGCGGCGCAGCGCCTCGGCGGGCAGGCGGGTCACGTCCTCGCCGTCGATCACCACGGTTCCGGCGGTCGGTTCGTAGAGCCGCAGCACGGCGCGGCCGACGGTCGACTTGCCGCAGCCGGATTCGCCGACCAGTCCCAGGGTTTCGCCGGCGGGAATGAAAAAGGACACGCCATCCACTGCCTTCACGTCGCCGCTGTGGCGCCGCATCAGGCCCGAATAGATCGGGAAATGCATCTTCAGGTCCCGGACCTGAACCAGCGGGGCAGGGGCGGCGTCAAGCATGCGCGGCCTCCGTCCGGGCGGGGGCGGGGGCGTGCCAGTGGCAGGCGACATCGTGGCCGCCGCCCACCGGCTGGCCATCGACCGGCCGGCGGGCCGGGTTCTGCCGGTCGCAGGCGTCGTGGCGGTATTCGCAGCGGGCGCGGAACGGGCAGGCGGCGGGGGCGCCGGTCAGGATCGGGGGCTGGCCCTCGATCACCTTCAGCCGCGTCTCGCGGGCGCCGCTGATCTTGGGGATCGTCTGCAACAGGGCGCGCGTATAGGGGTGCTGGGGGTTGGCGAACAGCTCGCGCACCGGCGCGTGTTCCACCACCTGGCCGCCGTACATCACCATAACCCGGTCGGCGATGCCGGCGATCACGCCCAGGTCATGGGTGATCCAGATGATCGCCATGCCCAGCTTGGCCCGCAGTTCCTTGACCAGTTCCAGGATCTGGGCCTGGATCGTCACGTCCAGCGCGGTGGTGGGTTCGTCGGCGATCAGCACATCGGGGTCGCAGGCCAGCGCGATGGCGATCATCACCCGCTGCCGCATGCCGCCGGAAAACTGGTGCGGATAGCTGTAAAGCCGCCGCCGCGCATCGGGGATGCCGACAAGGTCCAGCAGTTCGACCGCGCGCTTTTCGGCCGCCGCCTTGTCCAGCCCCTTGTGGGCGCGCAGCGGCTCCATGATCTGCATGCCGACCGTGAACACCGGGTTCAGGCTGGTCATCGGGTCCTGGAACACGAAGCCGACCTTGGAGCCGCGCACCTGGCGCAGGCCCTCGGCATCCAGCTTCAGGATGTCGCGCCCCGCCAGCAGCACCTGGCCGCCGCGGATTTCGGCCGGAGGCTCGGGCAACAGCCGCAGCAGCGACATCATCGTGACCGACTTGCCCGATCCGCTTTCGCCCACCACGCCCAGCAATTCGCCAGGGCGCAGGGCAAAACTGACATCGTTGACGGCATGCACCTCGCCGCCGCGGGTGCGAAACACCGTCTTCAGCCCCCGGACATCGAGGACGGGCTGCGCCCCATCGGGCATGGAATACTCCCCTGGTCGTTTCTTCTTGTTTTTCTTGTCTTTTCGGCGTCAGGACCGGTCCGGCCAAGGCCTTTTCCGCACTGTCCCCGATTTTCGGTGGTCTATCAATCCCGTTTCTCGGGCGGGTTTCCAGCGCCGACCCGCGTCATTCTGCCCGAATCCTCGGTCAATCTGCCGGAACTTGACAGGGCTGGGGCGCCGGCACAGGCTGGCCACAAGATATGGGGGTAACGCATGCAAGACCTGACGCCGCGTCAGATACTCGACCAGCTGGTGTCCTTTCCGACGGTGAGTCGCGATTCCAACCTGGCGCTGGTCGACTGGCTGGAAGGCTATCTGGCCGGCCACGGCATCCGCTGCTTTCGCCACTGGTCCGATGACCGCCAGAAGGCCGCGCTGATCGCCCATGCCGGGCCATGGGTGCCCGGCGCCGTCGTGCTGTCGGGCCATTCCGACGTGGTGCCCGTGGACGGCCAGGCCTGGACCTCGGACCCCTGGACCGTCACCGAACGGCAGGGGCGGCTTTACGGCCGCGGCACCTGCGACATGAAGGGCTATGTGGCGCTGGCCGTCTGGGCGCTGGTCCAGGCGCAGCGCCGCGGGGTGGCCCGGCCGCTGCAACTGGCGCTGTCCTACGACGAAGAGGTCGGCTGCACCGGTGCCCCGCCGATGATCGAGACCATGCAGCAGGTGGTGCCGAAGGGATCCGCCGCCCTGATCGGCGAGCCCTCGACCATGAAGATCATCACCGGCCACAAGGGCGGCACCGGCTATCACGTCCACGTCAAGGGGTTCGAGGTGCATTCCTCGCTGCTGCCCGAAGGCGTCTCGGCGATCATGGAGGGCGCGCGGCTGATCCAGTGGGTCAACGACCGCAACGACGCGATCCAGGCCGC
>JAGPCN010000061.1 GCA_018058035.1 Fuscovulum sp. | reverse complement strand
GGGCGCGACCTTTCAGGAGGAAGCGATGCTGACCACACCCGGCTTCCTGCCGCCGCGGCCGTTCAAGACCGACCTGACGGTGGTCGGCGACGAAGACATCTCGGTTGCCGGCTGCACGATCCGGGCGACCAAGATGGTGGTCCACAACCGCGAGGCCGGCAAGGACCTGGGCGAGATCACCAAATGGGTCCACATGCCGACGCTGCTGACCCTGCGCAGCGAAGTGCGCGAGGGCAGCGCGATGCGGGCCCAAGAGGCGGTCACGATCGAATGACCGCCCCTGCGCCGGGGCCTTAGTGGGCGATGTCCTCTTGCCGGACGAACATGTTGGCCCAGGCGCGGTCGATCAGGTCGGGGGTCATCTGGTAGGGGATGCCCTCGAACTCGCAGACCGAAATCATCTGGTCGATCAGGAAGGTCGGCTGGTAGTTGGCGTAGTTGTTGGCGATGCTCGGGAACTTGACCTTCATCAGGTGCATCAGCGCCCGTTCGTCCAGCGGCATCTTCTTTTTCTTCGCCACCATGGCGAAGATCTTCAGGAAGTTGGCCTGGTCCGGCCCGTCGATCTTGATCTTGAAGAAGATCCGGCGGAGCGCGGCGCCGTCGAAGATTTCGTTGGGGTGGAAGTTGGTCGAAAAGATCACCAGCGTGTCGAAGGGCACGGTGAATTTCTCGCCCGATTGCAGCGCCAGGATGTCGCGGCTTTCTTCCAGCGGCACGATCCAGCGGTTGACGATCTTTTGCGGCGGCTCGGCCTGGCGGCCAAGGTCGTCGATGATGAAGATGCCGCCGGTGGCCTTCAGCTGCAACGGCGCCTGATAGGTGCGCGCGGTGGGGTTGTAGGCCAGGTCCAGCATGTCCAGGCTCAGTTCACCGCCGGTGATCACGCTGGGGCGTTCGCAATAGACATAGCGCTGGTCGAAACGGTTCGACGTGCGGCGCAAGCTGTTCGGGTCGTCCTTCACATCCTCGGCGGCGGAATGGACGATCGGGTCGTAGACCGAGATCACCTGGCCCGCATATTCGATGGCGCGCGGCACATAGACCTTGTCGCCGATGGCGGCGCGGATGCCATGCGAGATACTGGATTTGCCGTTGCCGGGGGGGCCGTACATCAGGATCGACCGGCCCGAAGTCACGGCAGGGCCAAGGTTGGAAATCAGGTCGGGCGGCAGGATCAGGTGGCCCATCCCGCTCATCAACTGGTCGCGCGACAGCTTGATGTTGCGGATCGACTGGCGTTTCACCTGCTCGCGGTAGTGCTCCAGCGGCACCGGCACGGCGCCGTAATATTCGGACTGCGACAGCGCATCCAGCGCGCGGGCCTTGCCGCCGTCGGTCAGCTGATAGCCCATCTCGTTTCCGCTGGTCGCGTGCAGCGTGCCCGTCGCCTCGATCATGCGCTGGCTGCGGGCCATGTCGACCAGGTCCTGGGTCAGCGGTACCGGCAGGCAGATGCGGCGGGCAATGTCCGACACCAGCGACAGGTTGGTGCGGAACATCGTCTTCAACAGGATGTCGCGCATCATCACCGGGCTGATGCCGATGTCTTCAAGCGTTCGGGGGCTGGGCGGCGCCTGTACGCCCGACGCCTGCGGAACCGGATTGACCTGCACGTTCATGTGTCTTGCCCCTTTGTCGCCTTTGGCAGACGGATTGCCTCGGGCTTCGGGGTTAACCGCGAAACGTGTCAGCCTTTGGGCAGGAAGGCGGCAAGAAGATAGAGCACCGGCATCGAGGCCAGCGCCAGGCCCATCGGGAACTTGTTCGAGGTCCAGCTTTTCCAGTCGGGCGTCGCCGCGCGCACAGGCGCCACATGGCGCAACCCGCGATGCACGGCAAAGGCCGCCAGCGAGCAGACCGCGTAAAGCATGGCAATGAACATCGGGTCGCCGGCGGTGAAGATCGGTGCCATGGCGGCGGCGAACTTGGCGTCGCCCGCGCCGAAAAGGCCCGCCGCATTGCCCACGAACCCGGCGACCAGCACGATGGCCAGGATCGCAAAGCCCATCAGCCAAAGCTGCCAGGGAAAGGCCAGCCAGCCCAACAGCGGCCAGAGCGCGGCCATCGCCAGCACCGCCTTGTTGGGGATTTTCATCCGCGCCATGTCGGACCAGGCGACCCAGATCGCGATGGGCAGCACGAAGGGCAGGAAGACCAGCGCCGTCTTCACGGCAGGAAAGGTGAACTCCATCGTCAGTTGCCGACGTTGGCGTCCAGCGCCGCAAGGCTGCGGGCGGCGGCGTCGAAATACTGCGGATGGGTGTCGACGGCCTGCTGCAACAGGCCCTTGCCGACCGAGACGTCGCCCTGTTTGATCGCGGCCAGCGCCATCGTGTACAGCAACTCGGCCCGTTCGGCCTGGCTCATGTCGACCACAGGCAGGTCGTACTTGCGCTGCGCCGCCCGTGCCAGGACCAGGTTGTTCTTGGCGGTGAACATGGTGGGGTCGTATTTCAGCGCCTCGGTGAACAGCTTTTCGGCGCCGGCGTCGTCGCCGCGCGTCAGCTTGGAAAAGCCCCAGTTGTTCAGCACCGAAGCGGGTTTGGTCGTCAGCCCGCTGGCGATTTCGTAAAAGCTGTCGGCCTTCTTCCAGTTCTTCTCGCTGTCGGCCACCATCGCCTCAAGCCGGTAGCGGTCATAGGTTTCATGCGTCGGCGGAATCGTGTTCAGCACCGCCTTGGCCTTGTCCCACTGGTTCGACCGGATCAGCGCGTCGGCCAGCATCACCTTGTCGTCCAGCGTGCCCTCGGGGGTCTGGCCGATCTGGTCCCAGACCTGCGCCGCCTCGGTCGGCTTGTCGGCGCGCGCCAGCGACTTGGCCAGCCCGCGCATCAGGTCGACGCGGCCGGGGTCCTTTTGCAGGGCGCCCTGGAAATAGGCCACCGCCTCGTCCGGGTCGCCCACCGTCAGCATGATGTCGTTCAGGTTCGACTCGTCGATGACGTTCACGTCCTTGACGGCGCGCTGAACCTGCGCGTCCGACGATCCGTTGCACGCCGAAAGGAAAGCCGTGCCGCCCAGGCACAAAGCCGCAAAGACAGAATGGCGCATGTGCCTGCGTCCTTTTCGTTGACTGCCCGGAGTCCCTGGCTAGAGCTGCGTCAGAAGGACATACTTGCCCTTCTCGCGCCGAACGAGCTGGTACTCGCCTTCTTGTTCGGGGGGAGAATACACGTTGGCCTCGGTTGCGGCGATAGCACGCTTGAGATTTTCGCGGATCGAGTCCGATTGGCCACTGTCCAACGCATAGGCCTGCTGGAAGATGATCTTGGCCTCGCCGGCCTTGCCCTGTTCCATCAGCACGACGCCCAGGTTGTTCAGCGCCGGCACAAAGGTCGGGTCCTGGTCCAGCGCGCGGCGCAGGATCTGTTCGGCTTGGCCCAGCCGCCCCAGTCGCAGGTTGGCCGAGCCGATGGCCGACAGCGTATCGACGTTCAGCCCGTGTTCGGCGGCGGCCCCGTAATAGGCCTTCAGCGCCAGTTCGTATTCGCCTGCCGCCATCAGCCGGTGGCCCACCAGCAGCGGATCGACCGCCTCGCCGCGCGGGTTGACGCCGTAGGGGGTGTTTCGCGAAACGCCGGGGCCGCCCATGTTTCCACAGGCGGCCAGCGTCAGGGTCAGAAGAAGGGTCAGGCCTGTTCTTGTCACATCTTGTCCAGCATCGTCGCGATGCCATAGACCGAAGGCCCGATCAGGATGATCATCAGGGGCGGCACCGTGAACATCATTGTGCCAAGAGTCAGCTTGGTCGGCAACATGTTCGCCTTTTCTTCGGCCCGCATCACACGTTTGTCGCGCATGTCGGCAGAATAGACACGCAGGGCCTCGGCGATCGAGGTGCCGAAGGTGGCCGATTGCACCAGCGTGGTCACGAAAGAGGCGACATCGGGCACGCCCACGCGCTCGGACATGTCCTTCAGCACGGTCACGCGGTCCTTGCCGGCCTTGACCTCGTGGCTGACCATCTCGAATTCGTCGGCCAGGGCGGGATAGCCGGCGCGGCTTTCGCGGGCGACGCGGATGATCGACTGGTCCAGCGACTGGCCGGCCTCGACGCAGACCAGCATCATGTCCAGCGCATCGGGAAAGCCCTGGATGATCTCGGTCTGGCGCTTGGTCACGCGCTTGGTCACCCAGTATTTCGGCAGGTAGTAGCCGATCGCGCCCGGCCCCAGGGTGTAAAGGATCATCGACTGGGTCGAGACTTCGGCCGTGGCCGATTGCACCAGCGCATAGATCAGCCCCACCGCCAGCAGGCCGACGCCCAGGATCAGCTTGGCGGCGTGGAACATGTGGACGGCGGATTTGTCGGGGTAGCCCGCGCGCAAGAGTTGCAGCCGGACGGCCGACATTTCCTCGGCCTTCTGCGGCTCGAGGAAATGGGCGAATTTCTCCAGCTTTTCGGCCTTGCCGCCGGCGCGGCGCAGCTTGCGGTCGTCCTTTGCGGGGTTGACCTGCTGCTTCAGCTCGGAAAACCGGTCGCGCTGCTTCTTCATCATCGTCGGCAGCGCGACGAGGATCAGCAGGACCCCCAGGAGGCCGACCGCGAACAGCGGTCCCAGCGGGCCCATCAGGCCGACCAGCGTGTCGTTGATGGCGGTGAACATGGGCAGGACCCCTCAGACCTTGATGTTGACCATGATCTTCATGAAGATCACGTTGATGACGAGGAAGGCGCAGACCACCAGCGCGGCCGGGATGAAAGCCGCCGTTTCGCGGACTTCGTCGTAGTAGTTCGGCTGGATGACGTTGATCATGACCAGCGCCCCGATCGGAAAGCCCGACAGGAACATGCCCGACCACTTGGCCTCGGCAGTGATGGCGCGAACCCGGCGGAACAGCTTGAACCGCGCCCGGATCACCTTGGCCAGGCCTTCCAGGATCTCGGCCAGGTTGCCGCCCGAGGTCTGCTGGATGCTGACCGCCACCGCAAGGAAGCGCAGGTCCTGGCTGTCCATCCGTTCGGCAAAGGCCTTCAGGCTTTCGGAGACGTCGCGGCCATAGGCGGCCTCGTCGGCGATGACGCCGAATTCGGACCCCAGCGGATCGGGGATTTCCTTGGCCACGATGCCGATGGCGCTGCTGAACGGGTGGCCGACGCGCAAGCTGCGCACCATCAGTTCCACCGCGTCGGGCAGCTGTTCTTCCAGAAGCGACATCCGCTTCTTGGCCTTGTTGTTGACCCAGACGTAGACCCCGCCGACGCCCATGGCGAGCGCCACGATGATCCGCACGCCCAGTTCGGCCGAGGTGCCGATGGTCAGGCCCAGGAAGGCAAAGACCGACAGGCCCGCCATGATGCCGATCAGCGCCTTGGGCGAGAAGGCGATGTTCGCCCGCTGCGCCTTCTTGGCCAGGATCGAATAAAGCGGGATCGCCTTTGAGCCGAGATGCTGGCTCATCTCCTTGCGCAGCTGTTCCAGCACCTGCTCGCGGTTGCCGTTCTTTTCCAAGAGCGTCAGGCGCCGCGAGATGCGGTTGTTCAGGCTGATCGACTTGCCGAAGACGGTCAGGTACAGGCCCTCGACCAGGACCACGACCGCCACGAAGATCAGGATATAGATAAGGGGGGCAGCGCTGATCTGCATGTTGGCACCTTACGAGATGGGTTCGTAGATCGACGGCGGCAGGTCATAGCCCCACTGCCGGAAGCGTTCGGAATAGGCACTGCGGATGCCGGTCGCGTTGAAGCGGCCGATGATCTTGCCCGAGGGCTCGATCCCCAGGCGCTCGTAGCGGAAGATTTCCTGCATCGAGATCACCTCGCCCTCCATCCCGGTGATCTCGGTCACCGAGATCATCCGGCGCGAGCCGTCCTGCAGACGGCTGGCCTGCACGATCAGGTTGACGGCGGATGCGATCTGGCTGCGGACGGCCTTGAGCGGCATGTCGATGCCGGCCATGGCGACCATGTTTTCCAGACGGCTGATGCCATCGCGCGGGTTGTTGGCGTGGATCGTGGTCATCGAGCCGTCGTGGCCGGTATTCATGGCCTGCAGCATGTCGATGACTTCCTCGCCGCGGGTTTCGCCGACGATGATCCGGTCAGGACGCATCCGCAGCGCGTTGCGCAAGCAATCCCGCTGCGTCACCGCGCCCTTGCCTTCGACGTTCGCGGGGCGGCTTTCCATCCGGCCGACATGGACCTGTTGCAGCTGCAATTCGGCGGTGTCTTCGATGGTCAGCACGCGTTCGGTGTTGTCGATGAACGAGGACAGCGCGTTCAGCGTGGTGGTTTTACCCGAACCCGTACCGCCCGACACGATGATGTTCAGCCGGCAGGACACGGCGGCCTGAAGGTAGGCGGCCATTTCCTCGGTGAAGGCGCCGAACTTCACCAGGTCCTCGATCTTCAGCTTTTCCTTCTTGAACTTCCGGATCGAGACCAGGCTGCCGTCCACCGCCACCGGCGGCACCATGCAGTTGAAGCGCGACCCGTCCGCCAGACGGGCGTCGCAATAGGGGTTCGATTCGTCGACGCGGCGGCCCACGGCCGAAACGATCTTGTCGATGATCCGCAGAAGGTGGCGTTCGTCGCGGAAGGTCACGTCAGTCAGCGTCAGCTTGCCCGCGCGTTCCACGAACACCCGCTTTGGCCCGTTCACCAGGATGTCGTTGACGGTTTCGTCTTTCAGCAGAGGCTCCAGCGGGCCAAGGCCCATGACCTCGTCATACAGTTCCTGCACCAGCAGGGTGCGGTCGTCCTTGTTCAGGGCGACCGACATCTCGTCCAGCGCCTCGCCGGCCAGGTTGCTGATCTCGGCCTTCAGGCTTTGCTCGCTGGCGTGTTCCAGCGCGGACAGGTTCAGGTTCTCCAAGAGCCGCTTGTGCAGCTCAAGCTTCAGCTCCATCAACCGCTGCTTGCGCTTGGCCTCCTTGTCGGCTGCCACCGCCTCGGCCGGCGAGCGGGCGGGCATCGAGGGGGCGGAGGGGCGCGCGGTGACCACGCCGGCGGCCGCCGGACGGGCCGCAGCCGCGGCCGGAGCGGCAGCACCCGCCGCCGCCGGGGCGGCGGGGCGGGCGGGGCCTGCGTCTTTTTTGAAACGGCTGAACATGTCGCGTAACCCCTTGGATTATCTGGCCTTGCCGGCTTCGGCGACCTTGTTCAGGTCGTAAAGCGACTTGGCGAGTTTCTGCAGTTCCTTGCGCAGCGGGTTCTTCGGGGCGCTTTCGGCCAGCGGCAGGCCATGGTCGTTGGCCTGCGTCACCTGAGAGCCGCCGTCGGGCAACTGCACTTCGATGTCGATATCCAGGCTTTCTGCCATGCGCTTGACGCGCGATTTCGCCGAGAGGTCGGTAAAGCGGGGCGCGCGGTTCAGGACGTAGCGCAGCTTTTCATGCGGCAGCGCCTCGGCCTTCAGCGCGCGGACGAAGCGCAGGATGTTCTGCGCCGAGCGCAGGTCCAGCTCCAGCATGGCGAAATAGACATGCGCCCGCGTCAGCACCGCCTCGGTCCACTGCACCACGGTCGAGGGCATGTCGATCACGATGAAGTCGAAGTTCGCCACCGCCAGGTCGATCAGCTTGCCCAGGTCCTCGCCCGAGATGATGTCCAGCGGCAGCATGTCCGAAGGCGCGGTAAAGACGTTCAGTTTGTCGTTGAAGGTCTGCATCGTCTTGACGAAGCTGTCGGCATCGACCGAGCCGGGGTCGGTCAGCACCTCGAAGATCGCCTCCTTGCGGGGCAGGTCCAGGTAGGTCGCGACCGATCCATATTGCAGGTTCAGGTCCAGAAGGCAGACCCGCGGGCCGTCCTTTTCCACCGTGGCCAGTTCCCAGGCCAGGTTCACCGCGAAGGTCGAGCTGCCGGTGCCGCCGGCCATGCCGTGGACCGGCAAGAGAATGCCCTGTCGGTCGCCCTTGGCCTTGAAGGTGGGGGCAGGGCCCTCTTCCTCTTGCGGGGCGGCCTCGGCGGCGGGGGCTGCGGCCACCGCGGCAACGGGTTGGGGTTCGCGGCGGATGCGTTCGATGGCATCGTGCAGCGCGCCTTCGGGCAAGGGATAGGGCACGAAATCGTCGGCCCCCAGTCGCATCAGCTGGTGCAGCGCCATCGGGCTGACCTCGTTGGCGACCAGGATCACCTTGACCTTGCGGTCCTTGGCCTTGCGGATCACCTCGCTGATCCGGCTGAGGTCGCCCTCGTCGTCGGCATCGACCGCGATGGCGATGAATTCCAGTGCCGCGGCTTCGGGTTGGTCCAGGAACACCAGGGCATCCTCAAAGCCCAGGTCGCCCCAGGCCTCGTTCAGCTCCTGCTCCATGTCGTCGATCAGGATCTCGAAGTTCTGCACATCGCGCGAGACCGTGCACGCGATGATCGGTGCCGGATCAGGCTGAAGGGTTGCCACGCTCGTCATCTGCCTCACGTCCTTTCAAGACGGCATCGCAAGGCTCTGATATGCCACCCGATTGTGGCAAGAATCGATCAAGGCCCCGGACACCGCGCGGCAGGTGGATCCCCACCGCGACCGTTCCCATTGAAGCGACATTGCTCACCGATGGTGGCGAGATTGGGGCCGGAATGGCGTCAATCCTAGGAATCTTTGGGGGAAAAGGTGCCGTGGGGCCGGTTTCGGCAACGACGGCGGCAACAATGCAAGAGGCCGGGCGCTTGCGACGCCCGGCCCCTGGTCAGCCTGGAAAGACGATCAGCCGCCGCCGCCACCGCCGCCGGGATCGGTCTCGGTGACGATGTTGGTGTTGCCGGGGTGCGGCCGTTCGGCCAGCTCGCCGGTGTAGGTGCGCCAGATGATGGCGGCATACTTGCCGTTCAGCACCAGCGGATTGTTCGCCACGAAACCCGACACCTCGGTCACGGTGCGGCGGTTGCGGACCTCGGGCTGGTTGGTCTGGATCAGCGGGCGGGACTTGCCGTAGCTGACCACCGCCTCAAGCCGGCTGCGAGAAATTCCCTTGGCCACCAGATAGTTGACCACCGCCTTGGCGCGGCGCAGGCCCAGGTTGTAGTTGTAGCCCTGGCCGCCGACCAGGTCGGTATGGCCAAAGACCTTGAAGCGGACCTCGGGGAACTGACGGATGAAGTTCGCCTGCTTGTCCAGGATCGCGGCGGCCTCGGCGCTGATCTCGGCGCGGTTGAACTCGAAGTTCACCGTGTCGGGCACCTCGGCGGCAAAGCGCTGCGCCAGGGCGACGGTGTATTCCATCTCCCCGGTCATGAGCAGCGTGTTGTTCATCGTCGCGTTGCCGAACTGGCCCTTGTCGACCTCGGACCCCAGTTCCTTGTCGAAGCTGGTCGAGCTTTCGCCGCAGGCGACCAGCGTCAGAAGCGCGGTCGAGGCGAGGAGTTTCGTGAACATTCCCTGCATCGCCTCACTCCATCACATAGCCGTAGGAGGTCGAGAAGTCCTGCCGGGCCACTTCGCCCGCGGCGCCCTTGGGCGTGCCGGCGACATCGCCGCTGAGGAACAGCTCGCGTTCGGTCGGGATGCGGACCCGGTCGGTCGGCAGGGCCAGCGCCTCGCCCTGCACCGGGGAAACCAGGTGCGGCGTGACGATGATCACCAGTTCCGACTGGGCGCGCTGATATTCGGCCGACCGGAACAGCGCCCCGATGATCGGCACGTCGCCAAGCCACGGAACCTGGCCGTTCAGGTCGCGGAAGTCGTCCTGCAACAGGCCCGCGATGGCAAAGCTTTCGCCGTCGCGCATCTCGACCGTGGTCGAGGTTTCGCGCCGCTTGAAGGCGTTGATCGAGAAGCCGTTCGATTCCAGCGCGACCGTGGTGTCGATCGAGCTGACGGCGGCGTTGATCGTCAGGTTGATGATGTCGCCGTCGACCACCACCGGGGTGAAGTTCAGTTCCACGCCGAAGGGCTTGTATTCGATGCCGATCTCGCCCTGGCCAGCGGCCACCGGGATCGGATATTCGCCACCCGCCAGGAACTTGGCCTCTTGCCCCGACAGGGCGGTGAGGTTCGGTTCGGCCAGGGTGCGCACCATGCCCTTGGATTCCAGCGCCTCAAGCAGCACGCCGAATTCCAGCGCACCGGCCGAGAAGCCCAGGAAGGCGCCGCCCTTGGTGTTGTCGGCCCAGGTGATCCCGTCGGTGCCGACGGTGGACAGGTTGTTGGACTTGGAGGTCCAGTTGCCGGTCTCGATCCCGCCGCCGACGGTGTTGCTGTTCGAATTGATCGCCAGCGAGGCGGACAGGTTCTTGGACACCGACCGCTGCATCTCGGCGAAGCGCACCTTCAGCATCACCTGCTGCGTGCCGCCCACCACCATCAGGTTCGACACCCGGTCGGGGGCGTAGCGGCTGGCGAGGTCCAGCGCCCGGTCCAGCTTGGCGGTCGAGCTGACGGTGCCCGACAGCACGATGCCGTCATTGGCGGTGCGCACCTCGATGTTCTCGCCGGGCAGGATCTGCTTGAGGCGTTCCTTGAACTCGGCGATGTCGGGGGTGACGTGGACGTCGACGTTCGAGATCAGCTTGCCATCCGGGGACAGCAGCGTCAGCGTCGTTCGCCCTGGCGCCTTGCCCAGAACGTAGATCGACCGATCCGACAGCGTCGAGATGTCGGCGATGCCTGGGTTGGCGATCGACAGCTCGGCGAAGGGAACGTCGCTTTCCACCACCACGGCCCGGTTCATCGGCACATTCAGCGCCGACGAGGCCTGGCCGGTGGCCACGCGAAGCACTTCGGCCGCGACCGGCGTCATCGCCGTCGTGGCCATGGCAGCGCCTACGACGCTGGCCAGGAAGATGGTCTTCATGCTCATGTGATCTGCCCTTTCGATCACGCCTCGGTCCGGGTCTTGTCGCCCATGGTCCGAACCAATCTGCCGGATGCGGCGTTTTTTTGCAAGAATCAAGTGGTTGTGGGCCGATCCTTATGTGGATAACCTGCAACAGCCCGCAATGACTGGTTAACGCAGCGGGCGCGAACCCCAGATGATGTGGTCCGCGCCCGCAATATCCGCCCCGCCTCAGTTGGTGCAGGGGATCTCGACCTCGATTTCGTCGGCGCCTTTGCGGGTCTTGATGGTGCAGACCTCGGGGGCGTCGATCTGGACGACTTCCTGTTCCTGGATGCCCAGAAGGGCGTTGCCATCGACCTCGACCAGGCCCTCGATGGTCTCGGTGGCGTCGGCCACCAGCGACATCGCCAGCCGTCCCGTGGCCTGCGCCTGGGCCAGCCGGGCCACCTGTTCCGGCGTTGCCGCCACCGTCACGGTGCGCGCCACGGTGCTACCCGAGCTTTGGCCCTCGCCCGAGGCCTGGTCGACCGCGATGATGCGGACGGCGGTTTCGATCAGCCGCGTCACATCGCCCGTAGAGATGCCGGAACCGGCACCGGTCCAGTAGATGTCGACATGGTCGTCGGGCATCACGAATCCCGCCACGCCCGAGGCGACATCGACCTTGATCTGGAAGGCGCGCATGCCCTTTTCCAGCTTGCCGGTCAGGCCGGCCATCTGGCCCGGCTCGGTCACCCGGCTGGCCAGCAGGATCTCGTTCGGCTCCATCGAGCGCATGACGAAGCGCGGCTTGGTCTCGTTCTCGGGGAACAAGGGCGCCATGGCGACGGGGATGACCACTTCGCCATCCTTGGCCTCGACCGGCGTCGGCGCCTCGAAGACCTCGCCCTCTTTCAGCACCTTGAAGGCGCCGGCGGGCAGGAACGTTTCTTGCACATAGACCGGCGACACATCCGCGGGCGTCAGCGGCTCGCCGAACTTCATCACCCGGTTGACCGCGTAGACCTGAACCAGCTTGCCGGTCCGTTCGCGGAATTCGTTGGCCTTGGCCAGCGCCGCCTGGCTCTGGCCGATGTAATTCTGCGCCATGTAGACGGCCACGCCCGCAAGCGCCATGCCGACCACAAGAACAAGTGCGAAGACTGCCCGCATTCCCATCACCCCTATTCACCGACCGCGCGGGCCTGCGCCCGTTGCGGTCTTTCCCGATCCGGGTTCCCGATGCGGAACCGCGGACCCTGCCTCAGGCCGGAAGAGCCGGCCGCCCGATCATTCCAGGAACTCGCCGTATTCCTCGGCCTTGGCTCCGATGTTGTCCGACACGCCGATCAGCGCTTCGCGCGCGGGGGTCAGCAGCAGAAGGACCTGGATGCCCAGGACCAGCGCTGTCAGCACAACCCAGTCCACCGTGATCGCCCCGTCTTCGGCGCGTGCGAACCTGCGTGCGGCGTTCTGCGCGCGTGCGATGCTTTTGCTCAGCTTCCGCATTCCTGTCTCCGTCCGTCATGCGGGGCCCGTTCCGCCCGCTATCCCCGCCATTGATGCCGTTGGATTGCGGCGAAACTTTGCTTCGGCCGGGAGATATTCTTGGTATTTTTCCGAACGCTTGCGGCCGTACGGCAGCTGCGCGCGGCAATGCAAGAGGGCCGCGTCGTGCCGACGCGGCCCCCGTTGCGCGTTCCGGGCCGAACCCGGCTGTGATCTTAGAAGTCGTCGTCAGCTTCGCCGATTTCGGTCGCGATCGAGGTCGACAGGCCCGAGATCGCCGGGCGGATGGCGGCCATGACGATCAGGCCCAGGCCCACGATGGCGGCGGTCAGCACGACCCAGTCAACGGTGACGGCGCCGTCTTCGTCCTTGGAGAAGCGCTTGAAGAGGTTCAGAGCTTTCATGTCGGTGTCCCTTTCGAGGTTGCAGGTTGTCCTTCATCCGCCGCGGGGCTGTGCCGGCCATCCGGTGCCGGTCTCCGTTCGGGATGACTGCATGAAGCCTGCCAATCGTGGCGTGAATTGGGTTTCAGCGCCGGGGTTTGCGGCGGAATTGCGGTGTTTCGCTCATTTGCCCGAAACAACCGGATTTGACCGTTTCCGTTCGCCCTGGCGGCCGATGCCCCGGCGCGGCGGGCGCGGTGCCCGAACCACCCGGGGCTGGGGAGGGCCAAAAGGACGAAGGCCGCACCTCCAGCAGGAGATACGGCCCTCGCCACCTGATCTGTCGCCGGGCCGAACCCGGCTGTGATCTTAGAAGTCGTCGTCAGCTTCGCCGATTTCGGTCGCGATCGAGGTCGACAGGCCCGAGATGGCCGGCTTGATGGCGGCCATGACGATCAGGCCCAGGCCCACGATGGCGGCGGTCAGCACGACCCAGTCAACGGTGACGGCGCCGTCTTCGTCTTTCGTGAAGCGTTTGAAGATGTTCAGAGCTTTCATTTCGATGTCCCTTTCAAGGTGCTCAGGTTGCGATATCCGCCACGGGGTCTTTTCGGTCCGGCCTCTGTTCCGCGCCGATCCCCGCTCGGGATGTCCTCATATGGCCCCCCAATCGTGGCGGCAGTTTGGGCGCATCTGGGCCTTTTCGCGCAACTCTGAAAGATCGTGCGGAAACTCGCCAACTCATTGGAAATGAACGATTCATTTATTGGTAACACCTGTGGCAGGGCTGTCCGGGGGCGTGGTTTTTCGGTCAAATCGGGCAGAAATGCCATTTTCCGCGGGCGAATCCGCTTTGTGGCGGGCGGATTCTCTGAGACCTTTCGCGCCAACAAGAACAAGAGCAGGCATACCGCAGATGCGGATTCTGGCAGGCACGATCGTCGCGATCCTGGCCGCTGCCGCGCCCGTGACACGGGCCGCGGCCGAAGAGGATTTCACCTTCAAGCGGATCAAGGTGTCGGGCGCCCCCGGCAAGCGGATCACCGTGCAGATCGACCCCGAGGAACAGGCCCGCCGGCTGGCCGCCACCGCCTGGAAGGACCCGGCGCTGAAATCGGCCGACCCCGCGCCCGCCGCGCCGGGGGCGGACCCGGCAGCGCCGAAGTCGACCTATGCCTGGTTCTGGGAACTGGTGCCGCCCGGCCTGACCGAGGCCTCGGGCCGCTATCCGGCCGCGATGCTGGCGCTGGCCAAGGGGCCCGGTGGGGCGCAGGTGACCGCGCCGCGGCTGCAGTCGATGCAGACCATCGCCGAGGTCTACGGCAAGGATATCCTTGGCGCGACGGTGGGCACCGACGTGTCGCCCGCGCTGGTGCTGGCGGTGATGGGCATCGAAAGCGCGGGGCGCAAGGATGCGGTGTCCTCGGCCGGGGCGGTGGGTCTGATGCAGCTGATCCCGGCCACGGCGGAACGCTTTGGCGTCACCGATTCGACCGATCCGGCGCAGAACATCAAGGGCGGCGTGGCCTATCTGGACTGGCTGATGAAGGAATTCGACCGCGACCCGCTGATGGTGCTGGCGGCCTACAACGCGGGCGAGGGGGCGGTGAAGTCGAACCAGGGCGTGCCGCCCTATGCCGAGACGCGCGACTATGTGCCCAAGGTGCTGGCCGCGTTCCAGGTGGCGCAGGGCCTGTGCCTGACCCCGCCCGAGCTGGTCACCGATCCTTGCGTCTTCAAGGTGCTGGCGGCCGGGGGCTGAAGACGGGGGGCTGAAGACGGGGGGTTGAGATCGCAGGATGGGCAATGTCGCCCATCCCGCAGGTCGGCATCAGTCGATGATCGTCGCCTCGGTCGCGGCGCGCAGGTCGGCCACGGTCACGCCGGGGGCGAGTTCGACGATATGCAGGCCCTTGTGGCCCACGTCCAGCACGCCAAGGTTGGAGATGATGCGATCGACCACGCCCTTGCCGGTCAAAGGCAGGGTGCAGGCGCGCAGCACCTTCGATTCGCCGTGCTTTGAGGTGTGGTCCATCACCACCACCACGCGGCCGACGCCCGCCACCAGGTCCATCGCCCCGCCCATGCCCTTGACCAGCTTGCCTGGGATCATCCAGTTCGCCAGGTCGCCCTGTTCCGAGACCTCCATCGCGCCCAGGATCGCCATGGCGATCTTGCCGCCGCGGATCATCGCAAAGCTGGTGGCGCTGTCGAAATAGGCGGTCTGCGGCAGTTCGGTGATGGTCTGCTTGCCGGCGTTGATCAGGTCGGCGTCCTCTTCCCCATCAAAGGGAAACGGCCCCATGCCCAGCATGCCGTTTTCCGACTGCAGGGTGACGTTGACGCCTTCGGGGATGTAGTTGGCGACCAGCGTCGGGATGCCGATGCCCAGGTTCACATACATCCCGTCGCGCAGTTCCTGTGCCGCGCGCGCGGCCATCTGGTTGCGGTCCCACATGGCTCAGCCCTTCTTCACGGTCTTGGCGACTTCGATGCCGATCAGTTCGGCGCATTCGCGCGTCATCATCAGGTTGGCGATCTTCAGCACCACCATCGGGTTCTCGGTCGCCTCGAAGCCGAACTGGGCGCTGGCGATTTCGCGCGCGGCGCGGATCATTTCGACGGTGCGGTCGGTCAGACGCAGAAGTTGCTCTTCGTTTGCCATATCAAGCTCGCTTTCTCAGGCCCTGGCGCGGACGGTGCGCTGTTCGATGCGCTTTTCGTGGCGGCCGGTGACGATCCGGTGGACATAGATGCCGGGCAGGTGGATGCCGTCGGGGTCCAGCGACCCCAGCGGCACGATTTCCTCGACCTCGACCACGCAGGTGCGGCCGCAGGTGGCGGCGGGCACGTTGAAGTTGCGCGCGGTCTTGCGGAACACCAGGTTGCCCGAGGGGTCGGCCTTCCAGGCCTTGACGATCGACAGATCGGCCACGATGCCGCGTTCCAGGATATAGGTGCGGCCGTCGAAGTCGTGGTGCTCTTTCCCGTCGGCGATCACCGTGCCGACGCCGGTCGCGGTGTAGAAGCCGGGGATGCCCGCGCCGCCGGCCCGCATGCGTTCGGCGAGTGTACCTTGCGGGTTGAACTCCAGCTCCAGCTCTCCCGACAGGTACTGGCGCATGAATTCGGCGTTTTCGCCGACATAGGACGAGATCATCTTCTTGACCTGCCGGGTTTCCAGCAGTTGCCCCAGGCCAAAGCCGTCGACCCCGGCGTTGTTCGACGCCACCGTCAGCCCCTTGACCCCGCTGTCGCGGATCGCCGCGATCAGCAGTTCCGGAATGCCGCACAGGCCGAAGCCGCCCGATGCGATCAGCATCCCGTCGTGCAACAGCCCCTCAAGCGCCGCGGCAGCGCTGG
Organism: Fuscovulum sp.; assembly: GCA_018058035.1. Lineage (GTDB taxonomy): Bacteria > Pseudomonadota > Alphaproteobacteria > Rhodobacterales > Rhodobacteraceae > Pseudogemmobacter. The sequence continues at coordinate 428 of JAGPCN010000061.1, read as the reverse complement.
GATAGACCTTGTTCATGCGATTGACCCCCGCAAACTCTCGGCGCCCATAAAGAGGATGCGGCCCCGCCTTGTCAATCGCCGCGCCGCGGCATCGGGGCAGGGCACCCTTTCGCCCGCTGCGCGGCACGCTATGCTGGGCGGGCCCGCCCGCGTGGTGAAATGGTAGACACAGGGGACTTAAACTCCCCAGGCCGCAAGGCCGTGCCGGTTCAAGTCCGGCCGCGGGCACCATGACGCCGTTCAGCCCGCCGTGCCCGACCAGGCGGCGCCGGCCGGGCCGGAGAGGAAACCGTCGGAGAGTCGCCCGCCGGGCACCAGCGGCCGCGACAGAGCCTCCAGCGCGGCGCCGGTCATCGTGCCGGCCAGCCGCTGATCCCAGGCCGCGCAGAGCCGGTCAAAGCCCTGCGACTGCGGCGAAAGGCGCAGCG
>JAGPCN010000295.1 GCA_018058035.1 Fuscovulum sp. | reverse complement strand
ATACCATCCTGGGCGGCACGGGCCGCGATACGCTGTCCTTATCGCGCGCAAGCGCGGCCTTTGCGGTGACGCTGGACCTGCGCCAGCAGGCGGCGCAAGCGATCGGCGGCAACACCACCATCGGCGGTTTCGAGGTGCTGTTCTACACCGGGGGCGAGGCGGTCGATGCCATCCACGGCGGCGCCTTCGGAGACGTGATCGACGGCCAGGGCGGCAACGACCTTCTCTACGGCGAGGGCGGCAATGACGAGTTGCGCGGCGCCGATGGCGACGACAGCCTGACCGGCGGCGGCGGCAACGACGTGCTTTACGCGGGTATCGGCAACGACACCAGCGTGGGCGGCGCGGGCGCCGACTACATGCTGGGCGATCTGGGCAACGACCGGATGGACGGCGGCCTTGACGCCGACGTGGTCTATGGCGGCGACGGCAACGATTCGCTGACCGGCGGCGACGGCAATGACGACGTGCGCGGCGATGCGGGCGACGACACCGCCTCAGGTGGGGCTGGCAACGATTTTGTCGCGGGCTGGACCGGGAACGACTCGCTGCGCGGCGACGACGGCAACGATGACGTCCGCGGCGATGCCGGCCGCGATACGCTGGACGGCGGGGCAGGGGACGACGTCCTGGTCGGCGGCGACGATGCCGACCGGATCAACGGCCGCGCCGGCAACGACAGCCTCTGGGGCGATGCGGGCAATGACAGCCTGTGGGGCGACGACGGCGACGACCAGATGGTGGGGGGCGCGGGCGATGACGACCTCCGCGGCGGCATCGGCAACGACACGGTCTGGGGCGATGGCGACACCGACCGGATCTGGGGCGGCGACGGCAACGACCTGCTGCAGGGCGGCGACGGCAACGATCTGGTCCAGGGCGAGGCGGGCAACGACCGGCTGAACGGCGATCTGGGCGACGACACGCTGTCGGGCGGCACCGGGCGCGACACGCTTGCGGGCGGCGACGGGGCCGACACGTTCCGCTTCACCACCGTCCCGGGCGGGGGCGAGGCCGCGCACATCGACGATTTCCTCAGCGGCACCGACCACCTGATGCTGGACGCCACCGCCTTTCCGGCGCTTGGGGCGGTGACGGCGGCGACCTTCGTCCTGGGCACTGCCGCGCAGGATGCCGACGACCGGCTGATTTATGACCAGGCGACCGGGCTTCTGCTCTACGATGCCAACGGCAATGCCGCCGGCGGTGCCATCCGCCTGCTGTGGCTGGAGCCGGGCACCGCGCTGGCCGTCACCGACTTTCTCTGACCGCTCACAGGTCCTGTGCGGCAGGGCAGGGCGCAATCCCGGCCGGCGATGCTATGTTGGTGGGGTGCGGCACTGCCCCGCCGACCGGAGGACCCGAGATGAGCTGGAACCCGATCCTTGACCCCTCGATCCCGATCGGCGATGCCGTCGACGCGATCGAGACCGTCATCGTCCCCCGCGCCCGCGATCTGGGCGGCTTCGAGGTCCGCCGCGCGCTGCCTTCGGCGCAGCGGCAGATGGTGGGGCCCTTCATCTTCTTCGACCAGATGGGCCCGGCCGAATTCGTGACCGGCACCGGCATCGACGTGCGGCCCCACCCACACATCGGCCTTGGCACGGTGACCTACCTGATGAAGGGCCGCCTGCATCACCGCGACTCCTTGGGCACCGATGCCTGGATCGAACCGGGCGCGGTGAACTGGATGCTGGCGGGCCAGGGCATCACCCATTCCGAGCGCACCGATGGCGCCGCGCGACAGGCGCCCCTGTCGATGTTCGGCCTGCAGACCTGGCTCGCGCTGCCCGAAGCGCGTGAGGATGACCCTGCCGCCTTTGCACATCTCGCCCGCGCCGACCTGCCGGAGCTGGAGGGCGAGGGCAAGCAGGTGCGCCTGATCCTCGGGTCCGCCTGGGGCGCCTCGGTGCCGCTGCAGATGCCCTCTGAGGTGTTCTACGCCGACGCCGTGCTGGCCCCGGGCGCCGCGATCCCCTTGCCTGACGATCACGAGGATCGCGGCGTCTACATCCTGGACGGTGCCGTCACCTGCGCCGGGCAAGAGTTCGAGGCCGGCCGCATGCTGGTGTTCCGCCCTGGCGACCGCATCTCGGTCCGGGCGGGCGGGCAGGGCGCGCGGATCATGCTCTTGGGCGGCGCCACGATGGGCGGGCCGCGGTTCATCTGGTGGAACTTCGTCGCCTCGTCGCGCGAAAGGATCGACGCCGCGCGCGAAGCCTGGCGCGCCGGCGACTGGCAGCACGGCCGCTTTCACCTGCCGCCCGGCGACGATGCCGAGTTCATACCGGCGCCCGACCGCTGACCTATTCGGCGGCGGTCGCCTCGCCCGTGCGGGCGTTCTCTTCGCCCCAACCGACCAGCACCTCCTGCGCCAGCCGGCGCAGGGCCTTGTCGATGTCGGGGTCGGGGTGGGGCGCGCCCTCCTTCATCCATTGCCGCAGCCGGAACGGCTTGCGCGCCAGGATCGGCCAGGCCATCGCCTCGGGCAACAGCCCCGCCGCCGCACAAGCCCGCCCCCAGGCCGCCGCCAGCGAGGGGCGGTTTCCGGTGTCGGTGCACCAGGCGGTCTCGAACAGGACCATGATGTAATCCAGCACCTCGTCGCGCATGTGGCGGCGGTCGGGCTTGTAGGGCAGCTGGAAGACATCGGCGACCAGCTCGTAGCTGGGCCAGTAGTGCAGCACGCCCTCGGCCGCCATCTCGCGCACCACCTCGTCGATGGCGACGCGCAGGACGGCCTTCGAGACGGAGTTCGACGTCAGGCAGGAATTGGCGCGGAAGGTGGCGATCAGCGGGATCGGCGACAGGGTGAACAGGATCCTGGCATCGGGCCGGTGCTTGCGGATCAGCCGGTAGATGGCGCGCAGGTTGTCCTTGTTTTCGTCCACCGTCGAGACGCGGAATTTGTGGCGCGCGGGGTCGTAGGCGTCCTTCGGGATGGTGCGCCAGAACACGTTGCCGGTGGGTTCGTCATACCAGACCTCGGACAGGCCGAAGGTCAGGATGAAGACGTCGGTGGCATCGAAGATGCGCCGCGTTTCGGCCTGGATGGCGGGGTCGTAGCCGTAGGATTCGGCCTTGTAGCCATGCCACAGCGCCTGGTCGAAGATGCGCCCCTCCCAGGCCCATTCGAACTGCTGGCGGATGACGAAGCTGTTCACCATGCCCTCGCCGCAGGTGACGACATAGGCCTCTTTCGCGCTTTCGTCCTTGTTCAGCACCCGGAAGTGCCGCTTCGACAACCAGTTCGAGATATTGGCGGCAAAGCACGAGCCAAAGGCGGTGATCTGGGTCTGCGGCGTGATCAGCGGCGCCGGCGGCACCCAGCCGTGCAGCACGTAGTCGCGGGTTCCCGCGACCTCCAGCAGCCGCGCGACGGTGGGGTTGTAGTTGGTGTGTTCGCCGCGAAACCAGGTCCGGTATTCGGCCGAGGCTTTCGTGGTGGTCTGAAAGTTGAATTCCTGCGCCTTGCCCTTGGCCTGCGTGCCCTTGACGGCCGCCATGATCATGCCCCTTGCTCTGCCCCGGCCGCCGGTTTTTCCGCTGCGGTCCTTGTTGCTTCAAAGCCTAGCGCGGCGGGGGTTTCCGATCAATGAAACCCTGCCACGGGCCTGACAATTTCCCCGGAATGCGGCTTGACGGCGCCTTTGGCCCCGCGTAGATACCCCGCACGCCCGGGGTACCCGGGGGGATACGCGGTGGTAGCTCAGTCGGTTAGAGTACCGGCCTGTCACGCCGGGGGTCGCGGGTTCGAGCCCCGTCCACCGCGCCATTCCCCTCCTGTTCCGCCCCATGGCGCCCATGCGCGGTGGTAGCTCAGTCGGTTAGAGTACCGGCCTGTCACGCCGGGGGTCGCGGGTTCGAGCCCCGTCCACCGCGCCATTTCCTTCCAGGGTCCAGCCTGCCTAGCCATATCGCCGGGCGGCGCAGCCGTTGCAGCGGCCGGCATCGCCTCTGGCATGGATGCGCAAGATGGAATATGTCGGGCCAAACCAGAGGGTGACCGCCATGGCTTTTCTCGACCAGATGCCGCTGCCGATCCTGATCGTCCTGGCGCTGACGCTGGGCCTGGCGCCGTTTGTCCCCGAACCGCACATCTGGGAAAAGCTCAAGATGCTGGCGGCGGGCACGCTGGTGAAGCCGATCGACATCTTCGACTTGCTGATGCATGCCGCGCCCTTCGTGGCCCTGGCGCTGAAGCTTTTTCGGATGGCGCGGGGGTAACTCCTCGTTCGACTTCGTCTCCTCGTCGTTCGGTTCCGACGAGGAGACGAAGTCGAACGAGGAGGGGTCACAGCGCCATCCGATAGCGGATATGGCCGTCGTTCGCGCAGAACTGGTCGTACAGACGGCGGGCGGTGGCGTTCTCGATCTCGGTCAGCCAGTAAAGGCGCTGCCAGCCCCGGGCGCGGCCGATGGCGATCAGGTCCTCGATCAGCGCCCGGCCGAGGCCCCGGCCGCGCGCCTCAGGCGCGACATACAGGTCCTCCAGATAGCCGTCGTCGCCCATCACCCAGGTCGAGGGGTGGTGCTGGTGGATGGCAAAGCCCTGCGGCACGCCGTCGACCAGGGCCAGCCGCGCCGTCATCGGGCAGGCCGGGTCGATCAGTCGCGCCCAGGTGAAATCGGTGACACCTGGCGCCAGGGTCAGGCCGTAGCCATCGGTAAATCCCTGCCAGAGGCGCCGGAAATCCGTT
>JAGPCN010000060.1:1994-16438 GCA_018058035.1 Fuscovulum sp. | reverse complement strand
GGGCCGTGTCGATGCTGGTCTGGGGGCTGATCGCGCTCTTGCGCGCCGTCTCCTGGGCGCTTGGCCTGAACCTCGGCCAGGTGTCCGACCTGCCCCATGTCGGCCTGGTCGGCATCGGGTCGGTCCTAGCGGCGGTCGGCGTGTTTTCCGCCGCCCGCAGCCGCACCGCCGGCATCGGCATCTTCGGCGGCCTGGCCGCGCTGGCCGTCTATCTCGCCTTTGCCCACCCCTGGCTGGTCGGCCAGCTGTCCGAGACCCTGCCGCTGGGCTTGCGGTCGGTCAGTTCGGACGAATTCGGCGGCTTCCTGCTGGCGCTGGTGATCGGCGTCACCGCGATCACCGCCTCGCTGCCGCTGGGCATCCTGCTGGCGCTTGGCCGCCGCTCCGACATGTTCCTGGTGAAGACCCTGTCGGTCGGTTTCATCGAGTTCATCCGCGGCGTGCCGCTGATCACGCTTCTGTTCACCGCGTCGCTGCTGCTGCAGTACTTCCTGCCGCCGCAGACCAACTTTGACCTGATCCTGCGGGTGATCATCCTGGCCTCGCTGTTCTCGGCCGCCTACCTGGCCGAGGTGATCCGTGGCGGCCTGGCCGCCCTGCCCCGCGGCCAGTACGAGGCCGCCGACGCCTTGGGGCTGGATTACTGGCAGGCGCAGCGGCTGATCGTCATGCCGCAGGCGCTGAAGATCAGTATCCCCGGCATCGTCTCGACCTTCATCGGGCTCTTCAAGGACACCACGCTGGTCTCGTTTGTCGGCCTTCTCGACCCGCTGCGCGGGGTGACCCAGATCGTCCGCGCCGACATCAACTGGAAGGGCATCTACTGGGAGCCCTACATCTTCGTCGGCGCCATCTTCTTCCTCATCTGCTTCAGCATGTCCCGGTATTCGATGTACCTGGAACGCAAGCTGAAGACCGACCACCGCTAAGGAGCCGCCCCATGGCCAACCCGCAAAAGATGCAGGTCTCGGACGAGATCGCCATCGAAATCCGCAAGATGAACAAGTGGTACGGCACCTTCCATGTGCTGCGCGACATCAACATGACCGTGCAGCGCGGCGAACGCATCGTGATCTGCGGCCCCTCGGGATCGGGCAAGTCCACGCTGATCCGCTGCATCAACCGGCTGGAGGAACACCAGAGCGGCCATATCGTGGTCGACGGCACCGAACTGACATCGGATTTGAAGAACATCGACAAGGTGCGGTCCGAAGTGGGCATGGTGTTCCAGCACTTCAACCTGTTCCCGCACCTGACCATCCTGGAAAACTGCACCCTGGCGCCGATCTGGGTGCGCAAGATTCCGCGGCGCGAGGCCGAGGAAACCGCGATGCATTTCCTGCAAAAGGTCAAGATCCCCGAACAGGCGCACAAGTATCCGGGGCAGTTGTCCGGCGGTCAGCAGCAGCGCGTCGCCATCGCGCGGTCCTTGTGCATGAAGCCGCGGATCATGCTGTTCGACGAACCGACCAGCGCCCTTGACCCCGAGATGATCAAGGAGGTGCTGGACACCATGATCGCGCTGGCCGAAGAGGGCATGACGATGATCTGCGTCACCCACGAGATGGGCTTTGCCCAGGCGGTGGCAAACCGGGTGATCTTCATGGACCAGGGCCAGATCGTCGAGCAGAACGAACCGAAAGAGTTCTTCTCGAACCCGCAAAGCGACCGGACCAAGCTTTTCCTCAGCCAGATCCTGGGGCACTAGGGCGCGCCGCCTTACCCCTGGCTCCTCGATGGTCTTCGACCACTCGTCGCCCGCCCGCGACGAGCCGGCGAAGCCGTACGAGGAGCCGCGCCGGCGGCCCCTAGGCCTCGATCTCGCGCGGGACCACGAAATCCACCGTCACGCCCTGGCCAAAGCCCACATCGGCCCAGGTCTCGATGGCGAAGTCGCAGACCAGGGTCGCGCCGGTGGGGTACTTGCGGAATTCGGGGCTGATCGGCGTCTTCGATACCAGCCTGTGCGCGAATTCCGCGATCCCGGGATTGTGGCCGATCATCATCACGCAATCGCCCTTGCCGTGCTTCAGCACCGCCATCATCACATCGGGCCCGGCGTGGTACAGAGCCGGCTTCACCTCCAGCACCGGCGTTCCGGGCAGGGCCGGCGCGATGCCGGAAAACGTCTTGCGCGTGCGAAGGCTGTCCGAGCACAGCACCTCATCCGGCACATAGCCGCGCGAGGCCAGCCATTGCCCCAGGTCCGCCGCCGCCGCCTTGCCCCGCTCGTTCAGTGGCCTGTCATGATCCGGCGTCATCGGGTCGTCCCAGCTGGACTTGGCGTGGCGCGTCAGGATCAGGCGCTTCATCTGTGGAACTGCCTCATGTGATAGGAGGATTGTTCCGGCATCCTTGCATATCCTTTCGACACCGGGCAAGCGCGCCGCACCAGGCAGCCGCCGGAAAGACAATCCTGCTCCGCCCCGTCCAGCCAGACGTGGCAGGCCGGCACGTCATAGCCCGCCCCGGTCAGCGCCCCGGCCGGGCAGGCGGACAGGCAGGGCTGGCCCTTGCAAGTGTCACAGGGCCTGGCCCCCGGCGCCAGGTCCAGCAGCTCTTTCAACGCCAATGCGCCGCGAAAGCTGACCCATAGCCCTTGCCGGTCATGCACCAGCAGGCGCACCGGGCTGTCCCAGCAGCGCCCTGTACGCAGCGCCCATTGGTAGAACGGCTGATAGGGTGGCCCGCCAAAGGGGAACAGCGCCTTGGCGCCCAGGTCGCAGGCGATCCGGCCGATCACCCGGCGCGACCAGCGGTCCACCGGGTCGGGCCCGCCCCATTCCGCCTGCGCGGTCAGATGCGGCCAGAACCCTGGCTCGCGCGGCCCCAGCAGGACCAGCGTCCGCGTGCCCGCCGGAAGGTCATCTTCGGCCTCTGTCACCGCAAAGCCGCCCATCACCTCCAGGCAATGCGGGGCAAGCAGCGTCTCAAGCCCGGACAGCGTGAGGGGTGATTCGGGGTTCAGGGTCAATGCCTTGCCCCGCCCGGCTGTGAAGGCCGCGGCCAAGACCGCATCCGCAAGGGCCTAGCCGCGCACATGCGGCCTCACCCGCGGCGCGGTGCTGCGGATCTGGCTGCCCGCCCCGTGGTCAGTGAACAGCTCCAGCAGGCAGGCGTTCGGCACCTTGCCGTCCATGATCGTCACCGCCCGGGTGCCCTTTTCCAGCGCCATCAGCGCGGTCTCGGTCTTGGGGATCATGCCGCCCGAGATCACGCCCTCGACCGTCATCTGGCGAATCTCTTCGGGCGTGATCTGCGTCATCACCTGGCCCTCGGCGTTCTTCACCCCCGGCACGTCGGTCAGAAGAAGCAGCCGGTCCGCCTGCAACGCACCGGCAATCGCGCCGGCGGCGGTATCGCCGTTGACGTTGAAGGTCTCGTTGTCCTTCATCCCCGTGCCCACCGGCGCGATGACCGGAATGATCCCGGCCTTGTAGAGGTCTCGCAGCACCTGCACGTTCATCTCGATCGGGCGGCCAACATAGCCAAGCTCCGGGTCGTCGGCCTCGCAGACCATCAGGTCGTCGTCCTTGCCGGAAATCCCCACGGCCCGGCCGCCGGCATCCATGATCGCCTGCACGATCCGCTTGTTGACCAGGCCCGAGAGGATCATCTCGACCACCTCGACCGTGGCCTTGTCGGTGACGCGCTTGCCGCGCACCCAGTCGGACTTGATGCCCAGCTTGGCCAGCATCTCGTTGATCATCGGCCCACCGCCATGCACCACAACCGGATGCACGCCCACCTGCTTCATCAGCACGATGTCGCGGGCAAACTCGGCCATCGCGGCATCGTCGCCCATCGCGTTGCCGCCGAACTTCACCACCACCACGGCGCCGGTAAACCGTTGAAGATACGGCAGGGCTTCGGACAGCATCTTGGCGGTGGTCTGGGCATCCTGCATGGTGAGTGTCTGCTGTTTCATGGCGGCCTCCGGGATGTTTGCCCCATAGGGCTTTTCTCCCCCCGTGCCAAGTCTTAGGCTTGCCCGCAAAAGGAGACCACGATGTCCGAGCAGAAAATCCTTGTCCTTACCGGCGCCTCGCGCGGAATCGGGCATGCCACGGTGAAACGCTTTGGCGCCGAGGGTTGGCGCGTGCTGACCTGTTCGCGGCAGCCCTTCGACCCGCGCTGCCCCTGGCCGGGGGGCGAGGAGAACCACATCCAGATCGACCTGGCCGATCCCAACCGGACCATCGCGGCGATCGAGACGATCAAGGCGAAGGCCGGCGGCCGCGTCGATGCCTTGGTGAACAATGCCGGCATCAGCCCCAAGGGCGCGGGAGGGGCGCGGCTGAACACGCTGACCACCGACCTGCGCACCTGGGGCCATGTGTTCCACGTCAACTTCTTTGCCAGCGTGATCCTGGCCCGCGGCCTGAAGGACGAACTGACCGCGGCGCGGGGCAGCATCGTCAACGTCACCTCGATCGCCGGGGCCCGCGTGCATCCCTTTGCCGGTGCGGCCTATGCCACCTCAAAGGCTGCGCTGGCCGCGCTGACCCGGGAAATGGCACATGACTTCGGGCCCCTGGGCGTGCGGGTGAATGCCATCGCGCCGGGCGAGGTGGAAACCTCGATCCTGTCGCCGGGCACCGAGAAGATCGTGGAGAACCTGCCGCTGAAGCGCCTGGGCCAGCCGAAGGAAGTGGCCGACGTGATCTGGTTCCTGTGTTCGGACCAGTCCAGCTACATTTCCGGCGCCGAGATCGAGGTCAACGGCGCGCAACACGTCTGAAGCCGGGCGCCGGAATTTTGAAAAATTCCGGTCCGATTTCTTCAAAGAAATCGGCGCCTCACTCCAGCGTTGCGATGATGGCGCGCAGGGTCTCGATGCCTTCGCCCTTTTCCGAACTGGTCACCACGATCTCGGGGTAGGCGGCGGGGTGCTTTTGCAGCGCCGCCATCACCTGGGCGATGTTGGCCTCGCGCGTGGCGTGGTTCACCTTGTCGGCCTTGGTCATCACCACCTGGAAGGTGACTGCGGCACGGTCGAGCAGCGTCAGGATCTCTTCGTCCACCGCCTTGACGCCATGGCGGGTGTCGATCAGCACGAAGGCACGGCGCAGCGTGGCGCGGCCTTGCAGGTACTGTTTCAGCAGCGCCTGCCATTTGGCGACCACGGCCACCGGCGCCTCGGCAAAGCCGTAGCCGGGCAGGTCGACCAGATAGCGGCTGTCGCCCATGGTGAAGAAGTTGATCTCTTGCGTCCGCCCGGGCGTGTTCGACGCCCTCGCCAGGTTCTTGCGGGTGGTCAGCGCGTTGATCAGGCTGGATTTTCCCACGTTCGACCGGCCCGCAAAGCAGACCTCGGGGCGGTCGTCGGGCGGCAGGCTGGCCATCGCCGTCACGCCCTTGACGAAGTCGACCGGCCCGGCGAACAGCAGACGACCGGTCTCGCGGTCTTCGTCGATGGGCTCGGGTGCCAGGGTGAACTGCATCGCCGTCATGCCGCGACCTCGTCGCCCAGGGTGATGGCCCCGCCCTGCACCACCCGGGCGAAGATGCCGAAGTCGGTATGGCCGTAGCCGGTCTCAAGCGCGCCCATGGTGTCAGCATCCTGCGCCCCGGTCTCGGGGTTGGCGCCGGTGGCCCGGCAGCGACCGATCGGCGCCTCGACCCGCAGGATGGCGGCTCCGATGCGGATGTCGCGGCCGATCAGGCCCAACTCGGCGAAAGGTGCCCAGCCTTCGACCCAGATGTTGCCGCGAAAGCGGTGCGGCGACAGGTCCAACCCCAGCCGCGCCGACAGATCGGCCAGCGAGGACAAGGAGTTGATCGAGATCAGCGGCTGGTCCTGATCGGTCAGCGCCTGGCCCGGCACGCGGACCACGCGGGCGGGTTCGGGGCGCACGTCGGGCCACAGCGGCCGCAGCCAGTCGATCAGGCGGGCGGCATCTTCGGGCAGGTCGGGGCGGAAAGTCGCCGTGGGGCGGCGGGGGTGCGACAGGGTGACCTCGGCTGCCTCGGGGCGCGAGACACAGGAAATCGCCATCAGATCGGCCGAGCCCCAGCCGCGCAGGAAGTTCAGCTTGGGCGCCCAGGCGGGCGGGTCGGTCAGCCGGGCGGCGGCATGGGCGACGGCCCAGACCCGGTCGAAGGGAAAGGCCGCGCCGGCGGTCAGGTCGGCCTGCGTCAGGTCTTCGTAGCCGCCCGACTTGATCGGGTGGCGGACCAGCCGCGCGACCCTGGCGGTCATTTCCGGCCCTTCTTCGGGGTCGGCGCCGCGGGTTTGGACTCCTTCGCCGCGACCGCCGCCTTGGCGGCCTTGGACGACCGGATGTTGTCGAAGATCGCGGGCCGCTTTCCGTGGCTCCACATGATCAGGTACTGCTGGGTGAAGGTGATGATGTTGTTGGTGATCCAGTAAACCACCAGGCCGCTGGCGAATCCGCCCAGCATGAACATGAACACCCAGGGCATCCAGGCGAAGATCGAGGCCTGGACCGGATCGGTGGGCGCCGGGTTCAGCTTCTGCTGCAGCCACATGGTGATGCCCAGCAGGATCGGCAGCACGCCGATGAAGATCAGGTGCGTCAGCGTGCCCGCCGCCGGGGCATCCCAGGGCAAGAGGCCGAACAGGTTGTACAGCGACGACGGATCGGGCGCCGACAGGTCACGCAGCCAGCCGAAGAACGGCGCGTGGCGCAGTTCCAGGGTGACGAAGATCACCTTGTAAAGGCTGAAGAAGATCGGGATCTGGATCAGGATCGGAAGGCAGCCCGCCGCCGGGTTCACCTTCTTGTCCTTGTAAAGCTGCATCATCTCGCGCTGCATCTTCTGCCGGTCGTCGCCCGCGCGTTCCTTCAGCGCCTCCATCTCGGGCTGCAGTTCCTTCATCCGCGCCATGCTGACGTAGGACTTGTAGGCCAGGGGCAGCACGATGATCTTCAGCACGAAGGTCAGCGCGATGATCGCCCAGCCCATGTTGCCGATCAGCCCGTGCAGCCAGTGCAGCACGGCAAAGATCGGCTTGGTCAGAAAGTAGAACCAGCCCCAGTCGATCGAGTCGATGAAGCCGGGGATCGGGGCATCCGCCGTCGCCTTGGCGCCGAACACGCCGTCCAGCCAGCCGTATTCGTTCTGGTAGCCGCGGATCGCGGCCCATTCCTTGGCGCCGGCGAAGAAGCGCAACTCGGTGGTGCCGGTCGCCCCCGGGGCGACGGCCATCACCGGCTGGCGGACCTCGGTCTGGTAGATGTCCTGCGCGGCGGCGTATTTGGTGACCTGGGTGTGCGGCTTGCCCTGTTCGGGCACCAGAACGGCCATCCAGTAGTGGTCGGTGAACCCGATCCAGCCATCGGTCGCGGCCTCGGTCAGGCTGGCATTGGCCTGCTCGCGCTCGACCAGCGGCAGGTCGACGACGTCGCCATAGTCGACCTCGGTCAGTTCGCCGTCGGCGCGGCCGACCACGCCTTCGTGGACGACGAAGATCTTTTGCAGGTCCTTCGGCATGCCGTGGCGACGGATCAGGCCGTAGGGTTGCAGGCTGACGGGGGCGGCGCCGGTGTTCTGCACGCTGTCGGTGACGGTGAACATGAACCTGTCGTCGACCGCGATCTGGCGGCTGAAGACCAGGCCCTTGCCGTTGTCCCAGCGCAGCGTCACCGGCTCTTCGGGGCGCAGGGTTGCGCCGCCGGCCAGCTTCCATTCGGTGTTCGGGCCGGGCACGTCGTCATAGGTCAGCCCACTGCCCGGGGCCCAGCCCTGCAGCGCGTAGAAGGCGTCTTCGCTGCCTACCGGCGACAGCAGCGTCACCTCGGGCGAGGCCGGGTCCAGCGCCTCGCGGTAGGATTTCAGCCGCAGGTCGTCGAAGCGGCCGCCTCGCATCGAGATCGAGCCGGCCAGAGCCGGCGTGTCGATGGTCAGCCGCTCGGCTTCGGGCAGCGCCTCGGCGGCGGTCGGATCCTGGGGGGCAGTGACCGCGGCGGGGTCCTGGGCCGGCGGCAGCACGGCTTCGCCGGTGGCGGTGACGGGGGCGTCTGGGTCCGTCGTGGCTTCGGGCGGCGGGAACAGGAACATCCAGACCGTGATGACCAGCATGCTGAGCACCATGGCAAGGATGAGGTTCTTGTTGTTCTGATCGCCCATAGGGAGCACCGCTGTTCGACTGTTGGATCAGCGGTGCTTGAACAGAAGGGGGCGGCAAAGGTCAAGCGGTTTCGCCGCGGCAGGTCTCTGCAGCCGCCGGGATCAGCGGCTGCGCGCGCCGATCCGCGGGATGCGGTCCTGGCGCTGCATGTGGCGCAGGATCCAGTCGCTGGCTTCCTCCATCGGCATCGGGCGGGCCAGGCCGTAGCCCTGCACATGGCCGCAGCCCAGTTGCGACAGCATAGCGTGTTCCGACGCGGTCTCGACCCCCTCAGCCAGGGTTTCCAGGCCCAGGCGTTCGGCCAGCGAGACGATGGCCGAGACCAGTTTCTGCTGCTCGCGGTCCTGGTCGACCCGGGTGACGAAGCTGCGGTCGATCTTCAGCCGGCGCACCGCAAAGCGGCGGATGGTGGTGATCGAGGCGTGGCCGGTGCCGAAGTCGTCCAAGTCGATGCCGCAGCCCATGGCCGCCAGCGCGGCGATGTTGGCCACCACCATGTCGTTTTCCGAGGCCGCGATCACGGTTTCCAGGATTTCCACGGTCAGCCGGTCGGGCGTCAGTTCAAAGCGGTCCAACTCCCATTTCAGGCGGTCGGGCAGGCGCGGGTTGCGCAGGTCGGCAGCCGAGAAGTTGACCGAGACATTGGGCACCCGCAGACCCTTGCGGTCCCATTCGGTCAGCGCGGTCAGGGCGTGGAACAGCATCACCTCGCCCAGCCGTTCGGTCAGGTCACCGCCTTCGACCGCGGGCAGGAATTCGCTGGGGGCCAGGCAGCCACGGTCGGGGTGGTGCCAGCGCGCCAGCGCCTCCATCCCCGAGATCTCTCCGGTATCGGTCGAGATTTGCGGCTGGAAATGCGGGCGGATCTGGCCGTTTTCCAGCGCGGCCTCGATCTGGTCGCGGACTGCATCGCGCGAGGCCTGGCGGCGCGTCATGTCCATCGAAAAGGCGCGGATGGCGCCGGGGCCGTGGCGCGCGGCCTCGTCAGCGGCGGTCTGCGCCGCGTCGATGATGGCGCGGCCGGTCGGCTCGGGCGCGCGGCCGCTGATGCAGAAGCCGACCGAGGCGGTAACGTAGATCTGCGCCGCACCCAGCGAGATCGGGGCGGTGATCGCCTCTTGCAGGCGGGCCGACAGCTGCACCATGGTCTCAAGATCCAGCCGGCGCACCGGGGCCAGCACCACGACGAAGTTGCCGCCCTGCATGTGCGCCACGATGTCGCCCATGCGCAACGCGCCGCGCAGGCGGTCTTCGCAGCGCGCCAGCACCTCGGCCTGGGCCGAGCGGCCGTGGCGGTCGAGAATGTCGTTCAGGTCGTCGAACTGCACGACCAGGCAAGCGGTGCTGCGCCCCGCCTCGGCGATTCCCGGCAGGATCGCATCCAGCGCCGCGATCGCACGCCCGATCGAAGAGGGTTCATCGACCTGGCTGCCCGCCGATGCGGTCAAGGCCGCCGGGCCGGTCACCGCGAACAAGAGCGGCAGGCCGAGGGCCAGCAGCAGCAGGACCCGTTCGCCGCCCATCCAGAACCCCGCCAGCGTGATCGCCGGCAGGAACACCAGGAATTCCGGGCGCCGGACCCAGGCAAGAAGCCGCATCAGCCGTTGCACGGTGGCTTGGGTCTGGAACATGGGCGCAATCCTTTCCGCTGCCGCAGGACGCCGGGCCTGCGTTCGGGGGCCAGTAAGGCGAAAAGGGTTGATGGCTTCGTTAATCCGGCAGGCGAAGTTGCTTCGACTTTTCCTCAACTTCGCCGGGCTGGCCGGGCAGCAGGCCGGCAAAGTCGAACAGCCCCGGATCGGCCAGGTGCGAGGGCCGCACGTTCATCAGCGCGCGGAACATCACCTGGCGGCGGCCGGGGGTGCGCGTCTCCCAGTCGTCCAGCAGCTTCTTGACCTGGGCGCGCTGCAACCCCTCCTGGCTGCCGCAAAGGTCGCAGGGGATGATCGGATAGGCCATGGCGCGGGCGAAACGGTCGCAGTCCGCCTCGGCCACGAAGGCCAGCGGGCGGGCGACGAAAAGGTCGCCCTCTTCGTTCAGCAGCCGCGGCGGCATCGAGGCCAGGCGCCCGCCGTGAAACAGGTTCATGAAGAAGGTTTCCAGGATGTCGTCGCGGTGATGGCCCAGCACGACGGTGGAACAGCCCTCTTCGCGCGCGATCCGATAGAGGTTGCCGCGGCGCAGGCGCGAACACAGCGAACACATCGTGCCGCCCGGCTTGGTCTTGTCGACGACGACCGAATAGGTGTCCTGGTATTCGATCCGGTGCGGTACGCCCATCCGGGTCAGGAACTCGGGCAGGACGGTGGCCGGAAAGCCGGGCTGGCCCTGATCCAGGTTGCAGGCCAGCAGGTCCACCGGCAAGAGGCCGCGCCACTTCAGCTCGGTCAGGATGGCCAGCAGGGTATAGCTGTCCTTGCCGCCCGACAGGCAGACCAGCCAGCGATCGCCCGGGCGGGCCATGCCGTAGGTCTCGATCGCCTCGCGCACCGATTGCACCAGCCGCTTGCGCAGCTTCTTGAACTCGGTCGTCGAGGGCGCGCCGTGGAACAGCGGGTGGATGTCGTCCAGATCGTCCAGCATGGGGCCTCCGGAAGGGATCGGGCGGGATATGCCAGAAGGCCCGGCGGCTGGGAACCGATTTTCGTGCGAAAATCGGACCGGAATTCGTGCGAATTCCGGCGCGCTACCCGCCCTGGCGCCGCGTCCGGAGTTTGGCGAAGTAGTCGATCCGCTTCTTCAGCTCGCGCTCGAAGCCGCGTTCGGGCGGGGCGTACCAGACCGGCCGGCGCATGCCTTCGGGAAAATAGTCCTGGCCGGAAAAGCCGTCTTCCTGGTCGTGGTCGTAGGCATAGCCGGCGCCATAGCCCACGTCCTTCATCAGCCGCGTCGGCGCGTTCAGGATGTGCTTGGGCGGCATCAGGCTGCCGGTTTCCTTCGCCGCCGCGCGGGCGGCCTTGTAGGCGGTGTAGACCGCGTTCGACTTGGGCGCCAGCGCCAGGTAGACCACCGCCTGGGCCAGCGCCAGTTCGCCCTCGGGGCTGCCCAGGCGCTCGTAGGTCTGCCAGGCGGCAAGGCAGGCGTCCTGCGCTTGCGGGTCGGCAAGGCCGATGTCCTCGACCGCCATCCGGGTCAGCCGGCGGGCCAGGAAGCGCGGGTCCTCGCCGCCCTCCAGCATCCGCGCGAACCAGTAAAGCGCAGCGTCCGGGTCGCTGCCGCGCACCGACTTGTGCAGCGCCGAGATCAGGTTGTAGTGCTCGTCCCCCGCCTTGTCGTAGCGCGCGGCCCGCCGCATCAGCCGTTTGGCCAGTTCGTCGCGGTCCAGCGGGTGATCCAGCTTCCAGGCCGCCACCTGCTCGATCAGGTTCAGAAGCGCGCGGCCGTCGCCATCGGCCATCTCGAGCATCGCCTCGCGCGCCGCGCCCTTCAGGGGCAGGGCGCGGCCCAACTCCTTCTCCGCCCGTTGCGCCAGCCGCTCAAGATCGGCCAGCGACAGCCGTTCCAGGATGATGACCTGGGCGCGACTGAGAAGGGCGGCATTCAGCTCGAAGCTGGGGTTCTCGGTCGTCGCGCCGACCAGAAGGATGGTGCCATCCTCCATGTGCGGCAGAAAGCCGTCCTGCTGGGCCTTGTTGAAGCGGTGGATCTCGTCCACGAACAGAAGCGTGCCCTGCCCGTTCTGGCGCCGGATCTTTGCCGTCTCGAAGACCTTGCGCAGGTCGGGAACGCCGGTGAAGATCGCGCTGATCTGGACAAAGGCCAGGTCGGTTTCCGCCGCCAGCAGCCGCGCGATGGTGGTCTTGCCCACCCCGGGCGGCCCCCAGAGGATCAGCGACGACAGCGAGTGCGCCGCCAGCATCGCGCCCAGCGGGCCTTCGGGCGACAGCACGGCTTCTTGCCCGATCACCTCGCGCAGCGTCCGCGGCCGCAGCCGATCGGCCAGCGGGCGGGGCGCTTCGGGGGCGGCAGGCGTGGCGGCGGTGTCGAAGAGATCGGCCATGGCCGCACCTTACTCCGCCGCCGGCGCCGACTAAAGCCGGAAGCGCAGACGCGGCGCCTGGCCACCGTGCCGTTGACCGGCCGGCCCGTGGCGCAGCCCGTCGCGGGCGGGTGGTGCAAAACTTCGGACATGAGGGCGAGCAAGCGGCCGCTGGCAGCAGGCCAGGATGCGGTCCTGCAAGATCAGGCGGATCAGGATGCTGGCCAAAGCAGGCGCCGCCTGCCTTGCCACCCCGGCAGGGGGCAGCGCGATCCGGGCCGGGCCTTCAGCCACAGCAGTCGGGGCAACGGCCGATGCGGGCCAAAACCGCGCCGGAAGAGCGAAAGGACAGCCGGAAAGCTGATGGACGGATTGGGCAGGCATCCAGAATTCGCAGTCGCGCGCTGGATGCAGCCACGGCGCAGGACGGTCAACCGGGCCGGCCACCAGCGCAGCTGCCCTTTGTTCCCCTGCCCCGGGAAAGGTGGGGTCCTCCCGGCGGGAAGACCCCTTTCGAACCCCACCTGCACCACCCCTAGTGCAGTTTGGTCGCCAACGAGATCGACACGCAGACCGACTTCATCCCCCCGGTGTCCATCACCGGCCCCACGGGGACGCAGTCCAGCCCCACCCGCCGCGCCAGCCGCGGGCTGTGCTCGGGGATGATCCCCAGGAGCATGGTCGCCCCCAGCGTGCGGGCCGAGATGACCATCTCGTGGATCAGCTGCATCTGCACCCGCAGCCGCTCGGATGCCGGAACGGCGTCGGACACGAAGACCCGGCTGGATTCCCAGATGTAGGGGTCGACCGGCGCCTTGAAGTTCAAGAGGTCGCGCGGGATCGTCTCCAGCAGGCCCAGTTGGGCATCCCGGATCATGTAGCTGTAGATCCCGCATTTGTGCGTGGTCGGGGTCAGGCGCACGCCGGCCAGCACCTCGCCATGCTTGTGCACGGCCACCCACCGGCTGGCGGGGGTGTCGTACTGGTCGAATTCCATCCCGTCGGCCTGCGGCAGGTCCCACTTGTTGTGCTGGATGAACGTCCTGTGCCGCGCGCGGAACAGGTTGGCAAACAGCTGCCCGTGGTTGTGCAGGTTGTCGAACGACAGTGTGGTGACTTCCATCTTCCTTTCTCCTTCTTGGGTCTGGCAGAACCTTTGAAGGGGAAGGCACAGGTCAGGTCATAGCAGCCGGTATTCGCGCGCCTTGCGGATGGCTTCGGACGTGGTGCGCGCCTCAAGCCGGACCCGCGCCGACGTGAGGCGCGCCTTGAAGGCGCTTTCCGTGATACCCAGTTTCTCTGCTGCGGCCGAGTGCCGATCCCCGTTTGCGACACATTGCAAGGCCTCGATCTGCGCCTTCGTCAGGTCCGACGGCGGCTTGGCCTCGATATGCAGCTGGACGGTCAGCTCTTTCAAAGCCGCCAGCTCTACATCGTCAAACTCCCGGTCAGCCCGGGAAATGCCCACGATGGACCGCGAGGTGATCGGACCATAGGACGACACGGCCCCGAACTTCAGGCCGTGCGCGGCGGCCTTCTTCATCACCCCGAAGGGATCGGGCAAGGGAATGGAACTCCAACGGGTCGTACCTTCGACCCCGACACCCCAGAACACCAGCGGATCGCGAAGGTAGTAGGAATGGGAATTGTAATGGCTTACCCAGGCTTCGGGGTAAGAGCTGCGGTAGATCAGGGGCGTGGCAAAGCGGATGTGCAGCCCGACCGTATAGCCCATGGGAGCCAACTTTTCGAGCTGTTCCAGCAACACCGCGATGGCCTTCCGTTCTGACATTCTGCCCCGGATCGGAGAATCCGATTCTACTTTGGATTGATCTTGATGCCCGGGACGTCGACTTCAAGCGAAATAGCGCTGACCGGGCAAATGCTTGCGCGTACTGGCACAGAAATGGCAAGGGCCCGCCGGTTGGCGGGCCCTTGCAGGACGATGCGCAGAACGCGAGGGGGGCCTTAGCCCTCGGCCGCTTCGCTGCGGGCATGGTCGGCGGCGCCCTTGGCGTTGGGGTCGCGGTCGACGAATTCGATGATCGCCATCGGCGCCATGTCGCCGTAGCGGAAGCCCGCCTTCAGCACGCGGATATAGCCGCCCTGGCGGTCCTTGTAGCGCGGGCCCAGGATGGCGAACAGGCGTTCGACATGCTTGTCCTGCTTCAGCTGCGAGGCCGCCTGACGGCGGGCGTGCAGGTCGCCGCGCTTGGCCAGCGTGATCAGCTTTTCGACGATCGGACGCAGTTCCTTGGCCTTGGGCAGGGTGGTCTTGATCTGCTCATGCTCGATCAGGCTGCCGGCCATGTTGGCCCAGAGGGCCTTGCGGTGTTCGTGGGTGCGGTTCAGACGGCGGTAGCCGCTTCC
>JAGPCN010000060.1:0-1894 GCA_018058035.1 Fuscovulum sp. | reverse complement strand
TTCAAGGACTTGCGGCCGAAGTTCGGGGTCCGCAGCATCTCGGCTTCGGTCTTCTGGATCAGGTCGCCGATGTAGACGATGTTGTCGTTCTTCAGGCAGTTGGCCGAACGGACCGACAGTTCCAGCTCGTCGACCTTCTTCAGCAGCAGCGGGTTGAATTCCAGACCGCTGTCCACTTCGCCCGACTTCGCCGCCTCGGGTTCGTCGAAGTTGACGAAGATCGACAGCTGGTCCTGCAGGATGCGCGCGGCATAGGCCACGGCGTCATCCGGGGTCAGGCTGCCGTCGGTCTCGATCTTCATCGTCAGCTTGTCATAGTCCAGCACCTGGCCCTCGCGGGTGGGCGTGACTTCGTAGCTGACCTTCTTGACCGGCGAGTAGATCGCGTCGATCGGGATCAGGCCGATCGGGGCATCCTCGGGGCGGTTCTTGTCGGCCGAGACATAGCCCTTGCCGGTGTTGACCGTCAGTTCCATGAACACGTCGGCGCCGTCGTCGAGGTGGCAGATCACATGGTCCTTGTTCAGGACCTCGATGCCGTTCGATTCCGAAATGTCGCCCGCCGTCACCACGCCCGGGCCCTTGGCCGAGATCGACAGCCGCTTGGGGCCGTCCACGTCCATCTTGATGCTGACGCCCTTGAGGTTCAGCACGATGTCGGTGACATCCTCGCGCACGCCGGCCACGCTGGAAAACTCGTGCAGGACGTTGTCGATCTGCACCGAGGTGATGGCGCCGCCCTGCAGGCTGCTCATCAGCACCCGGCGCAGGGCGTTGCCCAGCGTCAGGCCGAAGCCGCGCTCAAGCGGTTCGGCGATCACGGTGGCCACGCGCGCCGCATCCGGGCCCGGCTTGACGACCAGCTGCGTCGGCTTGATGAGTTCCTGCCAGTTCTTGTGGATCATGCTGTCGCCTCCATTCTTGCCGCCTGTCCCATGGTCCGAAGGACAGGGGCGCCCGAGGGTCGTTCAAACGCGAAAACCGGGCCGCGCATCGGCGCAGCCCGGCGGTATCCTTGCGGCCTCAGACGCGGCGGCGCTTCGGCGGACGGCAGCCGTTGTGGGCCAGCGGCGTCACGTCGCGGATCGAGGTGATGTTGAAGCCCACGGCGGCCAGCGCGCGCAGCGCCGACTCGCGGCCCGAACCCGGGCCCTGGACTTCGACTTCCAGCGTCTTCACGCCATGTTCCTGCGCCTTGCGGCCGGCATCTTCGGCAGCCATCTGGGCCGCATAAGGGGTCGACTTGCGCGAACCCTTGAAGCCCATCGTGCCGGCCGAGGACCACGAGATCGCGTTCCCCTGCACGTCCGAGATCAGGATCTTGGTGTTGTTGAACGACGAGTTCACATGCGCCACGCCAGCGGCGATGTTCTTGCGTTCCTTGCGCTTGGTGCGCGCGGCGGCTTTCGGATCACGAGCCATCTGTCAGCCTCCTTATTTCTTCTTGCCGGCGATGGGTTTCGCCGGGCCCTTGCGGGTGCGGGCGTTCGTGTGGGTGCGCTGGCCGCGGACCGGCAGGCCCTTGCGGTGGCGCAGGCCGCGGTAGCAGCCCAGGTCCATCAGCCGCTTGATGTTCATCGAGACTTCACGGCGCAGGTCGCCCTCGACGGTGAAGTTGGCGTCGATGTATTCGCGGATCGCCAGAACTTCGGCATCCGTCAGCTGGTTCACCCGGCGGGCGGTGTCGATCTTCAGCGCTTCGCAGATTTGCGCGGACGCCTGAGGGCCGATGCCGTGGATGTACTGAAGGGAAATGGGGACCCGCTTTTGGGTCGGGATGTTGACGCCGGCAATACGTGCCACGTGCTGTCCTTCTCTCTCGTTGCGGCTCCGTCGTGCCAGAGCCTTTTTTCACAACTGCCCCAGGGCCTCGGCCACCGGGGCGACGATCTTC
>JAGPCN010000059.1 GCA_018058035.1 Fuscovulum sp. | reverse complement strand
CTGCATTGCCGCCGGCCTTGGCTGGACCGGCTGAACGAAAGGACGACCCCATGAATGCCGCCCACCGCGACACCGGCTTTTTCAGCGAACCGCTTTCCTCGCGCGACCCCGAGCTTTACGGGGCGGTGCGGCAAGAGCTGGGGCGGCAGCGCCACGAGATCGAGTTGATCGCCAGCGAAAACATCGTCTCGGCCGCCGTGATGGAGGCGCAGGGGTCGGTGATGACCAACAAATATGCCGAGGGCTATCCCGGCAAGCGCTATTACGGTGGCTGCCAATACGTTGATATCGCCGAGAATCTGGCGATCGAGCGGGCCTGCAGGCTGTTTTCCTGCGCTCATGCCAACGTGCAGCCGAACTCAGGGTCGCAGGCCAACCAGGGCGTGTTCCAGGCGCTTCTGAAGCCCGGCGACACCATCCTGGGGATGAGCCTGGACGCCGGCGGCCACCTGACCCATGGCGCCGCTCCGAACCAGTCGGGCAAGTGGTTCCATGCGGTGCAGTATGGGGTGCGCAAGCAGGACCTGCGGCTGGATTACGACCAGGTCCAGGCCCTGGCCACCGAACACAAGCCGAAGATGATCATCGCCGGCGGCTCGGCCATCCCGCGCATCATCGACTTTGCGAAGATGCGGGAAATCGCTGATTCCGTGGGGGCTTATCTGCTGGTCGACATGGCGCACTTCGCCGGCCTGGTGGCCGCGGGCCTGTATCCCAGCCCCTTCCCGCATGCCCATGTGGCGACGACGACCACCCACAAGACCCTGCGCGGCCCCCGTGGCGGCATAATCCTGACCAATGACGACGAGATCGCGAAAAAGGTGAACTCGGCGATCTTCCCGGGCATCCAGGGCGGCCCCCTGATGCATGTGATCGCGGCCAAGGCGGTGGCCTTCGGCGAGGCGCTGCGGCCCGGCTTCGTCGACTATCAGCGCCAGGTGGTTGCCAATGCCAAGGCGCTGGCCGACCAGCTGATGAAGGGCGGCCTCGACATCGTCACCGGAGGCACCGACACCCACCTGATGCTGGTCGACCTGCGGCCGAAGGGGGTGAAGGGCAACGCGACGGAAAAGGCCCTGGGCCGCGCCCAGATCACCTGCAACAAGAACGGCATCCCCTTCGACAGCGAAAAGCCGACGATCACCTCGGGCGTGCGCCTGGGCACCCCCGCCGGCACCACCCGCGGCTTTGCCGAGGCCGAGTTCCGCCAGATCGGCCAGTGGATCACCGAGGTCGTCGACGGCCTGGCCGCAAATGGCGAAGACGGCAACGCCGCCGTCGAGGCCAAGGTCAGGGCCGAGGTCGAGGCAATGTGCCAACGCTTCCCGATCTATCCGGGGTTGTGACAAACGGCAGGGTGCGTCGCCACGCGCCCTGCCCTTCCTACCCGGGGAATGACGGGTTGCTGGCCCAATAGGATCGATTCTTGCCTCGAAGCCACGTCGGAACACCCAGAAAAGGACGGCTGGCCTGGCTTGGACTGCTGTTCTTGCCGCTGGCGTGCCAGGTTTGGGGCCACACCGCGACCGCCATCCCGCAAGAGGGGCTGGCCGTCACTTACACCGTTGCGCCGATGTTCGGATGGCACAGCGATTGGACCCGGACCATCACCGTGTCGTTTCGCGGCAGCAGCATCCGGCAGGATCTCTTCGAGGACACGGGCTGGTGGCGGGGATCGCACCTTTATCGGCATATCTCCGGGGCCTATGTCATCCATGAAGGCCAGGCCGGGTGCTTTGCATTCACGGTCGACCCCCTGTCTTTCGCTCCTCCGGTTGACATTTCCTGCCTGAAGAATCCCTCCGCAAGTTCGGCGGGCGGCACGGCATCGAAATACTACGCCGACATGACCTACCTCGGCGCTTTCGTCGAAACGCATGCGAAGGACGGGCCCCCGATCGCCTTCATCCCTGCGGATCAGGCGCCGGAAGTCGAACTGCCGGATGTTCTCTGACCTCGGACTGAACCGCCGACAGGCCCTGCCGCCAACCACGCAGCAATCCCCCACCTTGACGCGCGCTTCCCCAGCCGGCCACATCCCCTGACCCCGACCGGCAGGACCCGCATGACCACCCAGGACACCCGCTCGCTTGAACACCGCATGGGCGACTGGGCCCGTGCGCGGCTGCCCTACACCATTGCCGAGGTCGTGCTCTTCGTCCTCAAGCAGGGCTGGGCCTGCCTGTTCGGTGGCCTTCTTCTTCTGGCCATCATCGGCACCAGGCTGATCTGGCAGCCCGACTGGCCCGTTCACCGCTACGACGCGCTTTTCCTCTTTGCCATCGCCACCCAGGTCGTCTTTCTGTGGGCGAACCTGGAAACCTGGGAGGAGGCGCGCGTCATCGCGCTCTTCCACCTGACCGGCACGGCGATGGAGTGGTTCAAGGTCGGCGCCGGCAGTTGGTCCTATCCTGAGCCGGGGCTTTTCAAGGTGCTGGAGGTGCCGCTGTTTTCCGGCTTCATGTATGCCGCCGTCGGCAGCTACATGGCGCGCGTCATCCGCATCTTCGACATGCGCTTTGCGCCCTACCCGCCGTTCTGGCTGACGCTTCTGCTGGCAGCGGCGATCTACGTCAACTTCTTTGCCCACCATTTCCTGCCCGACATCCGGCTGGGCCTGTTCGCGGCAACGCTGCTGGTCTTTGGCCGCACCCGGATCTGGTTCCGCATCCATGACCGCGACTGGTGGATGCCCCTGCCGCTGGCCGCCCTGCTGTCCAGCCTGGCGCTGTGGGTGGCCGAGAACGTCGGCACCGCCACCGGCACCTGGCTGTACAACGGCCAGGCGCCCGACCATTGGGTCAGCCCGGCCAAGCTGGGGTCGTGGTATCTGCTGTTGTATGTGGCCTTCGTGACCGTGACGCTGGTGGTGCGGTCGGCGCTGTATCCGGCGGGGCGGGCGGTTCAGATCATCCCGCGCCAGTAAAGGAAGCCCAGCACCAGCACCGCCACCATCAGCACCGAAAACGCGGCCGAGGCCGCCATGCCTACCAGCATGCCCTTGCGCCGCTCGGCCCGGTCGGCTGCGCCCAGGTGGCGGACGCAGACGTCGAAGGCCTCGGCCACCACGGATTCATCGACCCGCACCAGCAGCTTGGGGTTCTGCGCCATTTCCACCGCGTCGGCCAGATAGCCCGCCGCCTCGCGCACCCGCTTGGGCAGGCGGCGGCCAGCCTTGGCCACCTTGGCCCGCAAGGTGGCGCCGCGCACCCCCAGCTTCTGCTCAAGCAAGGAGGAAACCCGATCCGCCATCTGCGTGATCGTCGCCGCACTCATGTTCCGCGCCCCGAAATTTCTGCGCCCCAATTCCTTCAGGCCCGGCCCCCAAGGGCAAGGCGATGGCGCAAGGATACCGAGACGGCCCGGCAATTCAATCGCTCTGGCCGCGAACACCGTGTTTCGCTATGGAAACAGGCATGCTTGCCACGATCCGCCACCCCGCCGCGCAGGGCGCCAGCGCCCCTACCCTGGTCATCGCCCACGGCCTTTATGGCTCGGGGCGGAACTGGGGGGTGATCGCGCGGCGGCTGGCCGACCGGCGCGAGGTGGTGGCGGTGGACATGCGCAACCACGGCGACAGTCCGCGCTTTGCCAGCCAGACCTACCCCGAGATGGCCGCCGACCTGGCCGAGGTGATCCGGTCGCTGGGCGCCCCGGTCGACCTGATGGGCCATTCGATGGGCGGCAAGGCCTCGATGCAGCTGGCGCTGACGGATGGTGCGCTGATCCGGCGGCTGGTGGTGGCCGACATCGCCCCCGTCGCCTACAGCCACGACCAAAGCCGCCACGCGCAGGCCATGCAGGCGCTGGACCTGACCGGCCTGACCACACGGGGAGAGGCCGACCGCCGCCTGTCGGCGCTGGTCGAGGACCCGTCCTTGCGCGCCTTCTTCCTGCAATCGCTGGACCTCAAGGCGCCAGGCGGGCCGCGCTGGCGGCTGAACCTGCCCGTCCTTCAGGCCGAGATGGCCAAGATCGTCGGCTGGCCCGGCACGCAAGGCCAGTTCGACCGCCCCGCGCTGTTCCTGACCGGCGCCGACAGCCATTACGTCCGCCCCGAGCATCGCGACACGATCCGCGCGCTGTTCCCCAAGGCCCGGTTTGCGAAACTGCCCGGCGCGGGCCACTGGCTGCACGCCGACAAACCGCGCGAGTTCGAGGAAACCGTCCGCGTCTTTCTGGAGGCCTGAGGCGTCAGTCGGCGATCTGCCGGGCGACGTACCAGCTGACCGGCAAGGCCAGGATGGCCCCCGCCGCCGCCGCGACCAGGATCGGTTGCAGCGTGTCATGGCCCATGGTCAGGGCCGCCACCACCGCCGACCCCGCAAGGGCGGTGCCGATCATCGAATAAAGGATCATCATCAGACGGGCCATCTTTGCCTCCACAGGCGCATTTCCGCCCCGGTGCATGGCAGGGTCCGGCCCGATCCGCCTTGATCCGGATCAACGAATGCGAAAACCGGAATGCGTTCACTCGGTCGGTGTTTCCGGCCCGACGATGTGGACGGCCAGCAGGCAGCCGTTCGGGGTGTAGCTGTGATGCTCGGTCCCGTCGCGGTAGAACACCATGTCGCCGGGGCGCAGGACCGTGCCGTCATCCTCGATCAGTTCGCCCTCAAGGATCAGGAACTGTTCGTGGCCGTTGTGGATGTGGCGGCGGGTCTTCATCCCGGCGGGCATCCGGTAGACGTGAAAGCCCTCGCCCAAGGCGCGGTCGCTGTCCAGTTGCAGGATGCTGTCGCCCAGCGAGACGCCATCGGGATAGACGAAGGATTGGTAGGTGGCGTCGTGGATGTTGGCGATGCGGCGCTGGTCGGTGGGGAAGGTCATGGCGGGTCCTTTCGGTCAGAAATCGGTGGCGCGGTGGACTTCGGCGCCCTTGAACAAGGTGCAGAGGACGCGGGTCTGCGAAATCTCGGCGGCCGGGCAGGTCAGGATGTCGCGATCGAGGATGATGGCATCGGCGGAAAAGCCGGGCCGCAGCGCGCCGGTGAACTGGTCGCGCCAGCAGGCCCGGGCGGCGTGGGTGGTATAGCCCTGGATGCATTCCTGCACGGTCAGCGCCTGGTCGGCGCAGAACGGCGGCTCGGGCGCGCCGTCCTGGCGTTTCTGCCGGGTGATCGCGGTCTCGATGATCTCGAACGGGTTCAGCGTGCTGACCGACCAGTCCGACGACAGGCACCAGTCGGCGCCGGCCTCCAGCATCCGGCGAAAGGCGTAGGTGTCGGCCCAACGGTCGCGGCCGATCATCGCCAGCGAGGGGTCGGAATAGGGCGGCTCTACCCGCGCCCAGAGGGGCTGGATATTGGCGGTGGCCAGGCCCTGCAGGCGGGCGAAGTCGCCCCGATCGACCAGTTGCAGATGCGCCAGCTGGTGCTGCGCGGGCCAGGCGCCGTTCGCGGCGCGCGCGGCCTCCAGCCCCTCGATGGCGCGGCGCGCGGCGGCATCGCCGATGACGTGGACGTGGATGGCAAAGCGTGCGGCATCAAGTGCGGTGAACAGCGCGCGGGTCTGATCGGCCCGGAACATGCAGGGCGCATTGCCGCCGGGCGCGTCGGCATAGGGCGCCAGGCAGGCGGCGGTGCGGTTTTCGAACACCCCATCCATAAAGAACTTGGCCGACTGCACATGGAAATCCGGCCCCGGATGGGCCTGCCGCAGGGCCGTCAGCCGGGCGACGGCGGTTTCGGGCGTATCCGCCTCGGTCACCAGCGCGGCACCCGCGACGCGCAGGGTCAGGGCGCCATCGGCCAGGGCGCGGGCGTAGATTTCCGCCTCGCGCGATGTCACCCGGGGGTCCAGCACGCCGGTCAGCCCATGGGCATTGGCATGGGCCTGGCCCGCGCGCAGGCCCGCCATCCAGTCGTCGTCGGTCAGCTGCGGCAGGCGGGCGGCAACCAGCGCGATCACCTCTTCATGCAGCATGCCGGTCGCCCGGCCCTGCGCGTCGCGCACCACATGGCCGTTCGGCGGGTCTGCCATGTCCTGCACCCCGGCCATCTGCAAGGCGCAGGAATTCAGGCAGGCGTTGTGAAAGCTGCTGTCATAGACCAGCACCGGCCGGTCGCTGACGGCGCGGTCCAGCACCGCGGCGGTCAGGTTGTGGTCGCCGAACACCCCCGCCTGCCAGCCCGAGCCGAGGACGATCTCCATCCCCGCCTGTGCCCGCGCATGGGCCTGAAGGGTGGCGATCAGCCCGGCCTCGTCGGCGACGTCGTACAGCGAGGCCGCGGTCGCCAGGTCGATCCCGCCCGACAACAGGTGGTTGTGCGCATCCTGGAACCCCGGCAGCACCAGCCGCCCACCGGCGTCGATAACCCGCGCCGCATCGGGCGGCGCCCCGGACCCCAGGGCGACGATCCGCCCGCCCCGCGCCAGCAGCCAGTCGGCCATCGGGCGGGCGGGGTCCATCGTGCGGATGCGGGCATTGCGGATCACCAGGTCAGCCAAGGCGCAGCGCCTCCAGTTCGGGCCAGTCGGTGGCGGGCAGCACATGGGCGGGTTCGTTCACATCGGCCGTCCAGGCGAACAGGCACAGGAAGGGCGTGGGGCCGACCTTGGTCGCATGTGGGCGCAGGGGCGGGTTCCAGACCGGCCGATGCGCGGGCCGCGTCACCAGCGGCCGGCCGGGGCCAAAGCGCCAGCCATGCGGGCCGGTCAGCGGGGCGTAGAGTTCCGGCGCCGGGTGGGCGTGGTCGCGGTAAAGGACATGCGGCGCGATCAGGAACAGGCCCAGGTCGAAATCCCTGGCCGGGATCGGCGCGCTTTCTCCGATCAGCGAGCAGAAGGCGTGGCCATCGGCGAAATCCGCCCCGATCGCCGCGCGCGGATAGAGGTCATAGGACGCCCAGGCCAGGTGCGGAGCGGCCGCCGCAATGGCTGCGGCCAGCGCAGGGTGCGTTCCCGCGCACTCGGCCAGCGCCGGGGCCAGATGCGCCGCGACCACCGGATGGCCCAGCGGCGCCAAGGGCGAAACCAGCCCGCCCTGCCCGCGCGCGATGCCGGCGCGCACCTCGGCCAGGCCGGGGCCGGGCAGGCCCGCCAGGTAGCGGTCGGCCTCGTCCACCAGGGCGCGCAGCAGCACCTCAGGCCCCGGGGCGGCAACCTCGGGAACGGCCAGCCGGCGATCCTCCAGCACGTCCGAGGGCGGGCGGCGGTCGTCGGCGGCGGCCACGCGATAGGCCTCAAGCTGCGCGGCCGACAGCCGCCCTTCGGCCCAAAGCCGCATCGCATGGCCATAGCGCGCCCGGCCCGATCCGGGCCCACCCAGCGGAACCCCCAGAAGCCCGCTCATTCGTTGGCCCTGTAGGCCAACCGCTCATCCGCCAGCCGCCGCTTTTCGGCGCGGTTCATCACGATCCCGGCCAGCAGCACCCCGGTCCCCACCACCAGCACCATCAGCGTGGCCAGCGCGTTCACGTCGGGCGTCACCCCCAGCTTGACCTTCGACCAGATCAACAGCGGCAGCGTCGTCGACCCCGGCCCGGTGGTGAACGAGGTGATCACCACGTCGTCCAGGCTGATGGTGAAGGCCAAGAGCCAGCCCGACAGGATCGCCGGAAAGATCACCGGCAGCGTCACGTCGAACATCACCTGCCAGGAGCGCGAGCCCAGGTCCATCGCCGCCTCTTCGATGGCGCGGTCGGCCTGGATCATCCGCGCCTGCACGATGGTGGTGACGAAGACCATGGAAAACGTGATGTGCGCCAGCGTGACGGTAGTGAATCCGCGCTGACCCGGCCAGCCCACCCATTCCGCCATCATGATGAAGAACATCAGCGACGAGATGCCGGTGATCACCTCGGGCATGATCAGGGGCGCGGTGACCAGGCCCGAGAACATGACCCGGCCGCGAAACCGGGTGAACCGCGCCAGCGCGATGCCGGCCATGGTGCCAAGGATCGTCGCCACCGTGGCCGAGATCAGCGCGATCTTCAGCGACAGCACCAGCGCCGACATGATCTGCTTGTTGGAGAACAGCGACACATACCACTTGGTCGAGAACCCGCCCCAGACCGTGGCCAGCCGGCTTTCGTTGAAGGAAT
Source organism: Fuscovulum sp. (assembly GCA_018058035.1). Taxonomy (GTDB): domain Bacteria; phylum Pseudomonadota; class Alphaproteobacteria; order Rhodobacterales; family Rhodobacteraceae; genus Pseudogemmobacter. The sequence continues at coordinate 8,403 of JAGPCN010000059.1, read as the reverse complement.
AGACGATCATCGACAGGATCGGCACGTAGAAGAAGGCAAAGCCGAAGGCCAGCATCGAGATCAGGAAGACCGGGCGGCGCCTCATTTCGACCCCTCCGCCCGGGCCTGGAAGTGGCTGTAGACCATCGTCGGCACCACCATCAGCACCAAGAGCATCACCGCCACCGCCGAGGCCATCGGCCAGTCGCGCGCCTGGCTGAATTCGTCCGAGATGACGCGCCCGATCATCGGGCTGGCGGCATTGCCGACCAGCGTCGGGATCACCAGTTCGCCCGCTGCGGGGATGAAGACCAACATCCCGCCCGCGATGATGCCCGGCACCGATTGCGGCAGCGTCACGTCCCAGAACACCCGCCCGGGGCGCGAGCCAAGGTCCATCGCCGCCTCGTCCAGCGTGGGGTCAAGCCGCTCCAGGCTGGCATACAGCGGCAGGATCATGAACGGCAGGTAGGTATAGACCATGACCAGCACGACCGCGAAGTTGCTGTTCATCATCGGGATGGACTTCACCGCCCAGTCGATCGGCACCAGCAGGTTCCAGGCATCGGTCAGAAGGCCGTTGAACCAGCTGTTCTTGCCCATCAGCCCCATCCAGGCATAGACCCGCAGCAGGAATGACGTCCAGAACGGCAGGATCACCAGCATCAACAGGATGCTGCGCCAGGCCGGCGCCACCCGGCACAGGCCAAGCGCCATCGGGTAGCCGATCACCAGGCACAGCAGCATCGCCAGCGCCGCATTGACGACCGAGGTCAGGAAGGCCCGCAGGTACAGCCCGTCGCCCAGCACGCGGGCATAGGCCTCCCAGCTGAACAGCGGCACCTCGCCGCCCCAGCTGATCGGCGGCGCGGTCGAGGTCTTGGTGGCGAAGCTCATCGCCACGACGATCAGAAACGGCACCAGGAAGAACAGCAAGAGCCACAGGTAGGGCCCGCCGATGATCAGCCGGGGCCAGCCCTTGGCGTCGAACCAGCGGCGCAGGGGGGTGTCGGCCATGGCGCTATCCCGTCAGCACGATGGCCGAGGCCGGATCGAAGGACAGCCAGACCCTGTCGTCCCAGTCGGCCACCCGCGCGGCCTCGTCCCCCCGGCGGGCGTTCACTGCATGGGCCTGCACCAGCGCGCCCGAGGGCAGCGCGATGCGGTAAAGGCTGTCCTTGCCGAAATAGGCCAGGTCCTTGACCGCGCCTTCAAAGGCGTTGCCGCCTTCGGGCCGGTCCTTTGAAATCCGCAGCTTTTCCGGCCGCAGCGCCAGCGTCACGGCCTGCCCCTCGGCCACCCCCGGAACATCGCGCGCCGTCACGCGGCCCAGGGCCGGCACCTCCAAGACCAGCGCGCCGTCCTCGCGGCCCAGGGCGCGGGCCTCGAAGGCGGTGATCGAGCCGATGAAGCCGGCGACGAAGCGGCTGTTGGGAAACTCGTAGATCTCGGTCGGGCTGCCGACCTGACGCACCTCGCCGCGGTCCATCACGGCGATGCGGTCGGCCAGCGTCATCGCCTCTTCCTGGTCATGGGTCACCACGATGAAGGTGACGCCGGTCTTGGCCTGAATCCCCATCAGCTCGAACTGGGTATGTTCGCGCAGCTTCTTGTCCAGCGCGGCCAGCGGTTCGTCCAGCAAGAGCAGCTTTGGTTGGCGGGCCAGCGCCCGGGCCAGCGCCACCCGCTGCCGCTGGCCGCCGGAAATCTGGTGCGGCTTGCGCGCCGCAAAGGGCGTCAGTTGCACCAGGTCCAGCATCTCGCGCACGCGGTCGTCGCGTTGCGCCCTGGTCATCGGTTCGTGCTTCAGCCCATAGGCGATGTTCTTCGCCACCGTCATGTGAGGAAACAGCGCGTAGCTTTGGAACATCATGTGGACCGGGCGCGACCACGGAGGAACCCCTGCCATGTCGCGCCCGTCCAGGAAGATGCGGCCCGAGGTCGGCTCCTCGAACCCGGCCAGCATCCGCAGAAGCGTGGTCTTGCCGCAGCCCGACCCGCCCAGAAGCGCAAAGATCTCGCCCTTGTCGACGGTCAGCGACACGTCGCGGACCGCCTGGAAGGCGCCGAACGACTTCGAGACCCCTTCGATGCGCAGGAAGGGCCCGGGTGCGGCGGACATCGCCTCAGCCGCCCGTCTTGATCTCGGTCCAGACGCGGGTCATCGCCTCTTCCTGGGCGTCGGTCTGCGGGCGCGGCGTGTACATCCGCTTCAACGTCTCTTCGTCGGGATAGACCGCCGGATCGCCCGCGATGGCCGGATCGACAAAGGGCGTCGCTGCCTTGTTGGCATTGGCATAGCCGGTAAAGTTGGTGCAGGCCGCGATCACCTCGGGGCGCAACAGGTAGTCGATGAAACGATAGGCGTTGTCCTGGTTCGGCGCATCCGACGGCATCGCCCACAGGTCGAACCAGGCCGGCGCGCCAGTCTTCGGCACGAAATAGGCCAGGTTCACAGCGACCCCGGCTTCGGCCGCACGGGCCTTGGCCACGCCATAGTCGCCCGACCAGGTGTTGGCCACGCACAACTCCTGATTGGGCAGTGTGGTCAGGTAGTTGGCGTTGTCGAAGGTGGTGATGAACTCGCGGATCGGGGCAAAGGCCTCGGCCATCTTGCGGTATTCGGCCTCGCCGGCGGTGTCGGTGTCGATCCCCAGGTATTTCATCACCATGAAGCCGGAATCGGTCGGGCTGTCGAGGATCGAGATGCCGCAATCAGCCAGCTTGGCCGCCGTCTCGGGGTTCATGATCACGCCCAGGTCGGAAAGGTCGACGCCCTCGCCCAGCCGTTCCTTGACCATGTCCAGGTTGTAGGCCATCCCGACCGAGCCCCACATGTAGGGCACGCCATAGCCGTTGCCGGGGTCGTAGCCCTCGACGATACGCAGGATCTCGGGGTCAAGGTTGGCCCAGCCGGTCAGCCGGGCGCGGTCGAGCTTCTGGAACACCCCCGCCTCGATGAAGCGCATCATCGACATGCCGGCATGCAGCACCACGTCATAGCCGGTCGATCCCGCCAGCATCTTGGCCTGGGCTTCCTCGGCGCTGGCGTAAAGGTCGTAGACCACCTCGATCCCGGTTTCGGCGGTAAAGTCGGCCAGCGTCGTCTCGCCGATGTAGTCGGACCAGTTGTAGACGTTCACCACCCCGCCTTGCGCCCAGGACGGGCGCACCCAGGGCGCGGCAAGGCCGCCGGTCAGGGCGGCAAGGGTCGTTCGACGGGTCAGTTTCATGGCGTATCCTCCGCTGTTGGGTCGCGCCTCTGATGGGCGCTGATGGGTCAAGGTTTCCCGGTTTTCGGCGCCGTGCCAAGCATTTCCGCATTCTGCGCGGCCATTTCCGCCTCCGCCGGGGCTTCCGCCATCCGCATCACCGGCAGCCGCGCCCGCAGCAGGTCATGATGGCGGCGCAGGCCCCATTCGTGGTCCGACAGGTGGAACCCGTCAAAGGCCTGCGACTTCATCGATTCGTTCGACCAGATCGTCAGCTGCTGATCCTCGGCCGAGGTGTCGCGGTCGATGCGCATCGCCAGATAGCGCGCCAGCCGCTGCGCCCGGCTTTCGTTCGGGTGGCGATAGCTGCGGCCGGTCAGCAGGGTGCGCCCCGGCCCGCGCGGCAGGTCGTGGTAGAACTGCGCGCCCTCGGGGGTAAAGGCGAAGACGGTGTTGGGCCAGAGGCCGTAATAGGTCCAGGCGCGGCGCAGGTGCGGCGGCAGGTCGGCGCGGTCGGGGGCATGTTGGACATATTGCCGGACCGACCAGCGCCGCCCCGGCCGGTCGCCAAAGATGCCGACCGACACATGCAGCCCCCGGTCCAGGTAGATGTCGCGGTAGTCGCGGCCATACAGTTCCTGCAGCGACGGGTGGGCCAGCGGAACGTGATAGCCCTCGTTGTCGACGTCGCGCACCGATTTCCAGTTCACAGGCAGCTCGGCCTCCCAGCTGGCCGTCGCGGCGGGCAGCATGTCGGCCGCCGCATAGGCCGCGAAGTCGGCGGCATAGGGGGCCAGCAGGTCGGCCACCGCAGGCTGCGGGCCGGGGTGAAAGCGCAGGAAGACAAAGCCGTGGAACAGCTCCATCTCGATCGGCTTCAGCCCGAACTTCGATTTGTCGAAGGCGCCAAAGCTGTCGGGCTGGGCCGCGCCGCGCAAGCTGCCGTCCAGGTTGTAGACCCAGCCGTGGAACGGGCAGACCACCGCGCCGCGGCACTGACCCTGCCGCCCGTCGACCACCCGCGCGCCGCGATGGCGGCAGAGGTTGTGAAAGGCCCGCACCTGCCCGTCCTGCCCGCGCATCACCACGGCGCGTTCGCCCAGAAGGTCAAAGGCCAGCCAGTCGCCCGGCGCGGGGATGTCGGACACATGCCCCACGACCTGCCAGTGGTTCAGGAAGACATGGTCGCGTTCCAGCGCGAAAAGCGCGTCGGAATGGTAGGTCCAGGGCGGCAGGCCCGAGCGGTCCCAGTCGTTCGGCACCGGCAGCGAGGTCATCATTCCGGTCATGGCGCAGTCTCCATCTGGTTCAGCACCCAGGCGTGAAAGCGGTGGATCTCGTATTCCTCGGGCATCAGCCGGGCGGCTCGGAAGGCGGGCGAGCGCATGCCGCGCTGGTTCATTTCCGAGGCCGCGCCGTCCTGCTGCATCACCAGCGTCGCAAAGGCGGCGACCCTGGCCGCGTCAAAGCCGGACTGGGCCAGCGTCTCGGGCGGGAAATGCCATTCGGCCACCAGTTGCGTGCGTTCGGGCGCAAGCGGCACGATACGCACGGAACGAACGTAATCCACATGCGCAACGACATAGGCCGAAGGCCAAAGCGTCACGAACGAATAACCCGCCTGGCGCTCGGTTTCGGTCAGGCCGGGAAAGACCGGGCCGCAGGGCGCGCCATCCGCCGTCCAGGTCTGCGCGCCGGGCTTCAGGTTCGGCGCCACCGGATCGGCGGGCGTCCAGCCCGGCGCCTCGGACGCCCCCATGATCCCCCGGCCATAGACCGGCACCATGTCGCACAGTTCGGGGTGGATGCCGGGACAGTGCAGGCATTCCGAGTAGTTCTCCCAGAAGGCCTTCCAGTTGCAGGCGATCTCGGCCTGCCAGCGGTGGCCGGTGACAAGGCTGTCCATCGGCCAGTTGTCCAGTGTGCGCAGGTCGACATCGGCATGGATTTCCGGCGGGTCCGCCGCAAGCGAAAGGAACAGGAACCCGTTCCACACCCGCGCCGCCACCGGCCGCAAGCCATGGGCCGAGCGGTCGAAATCCGCCGTGGGCACGGCATGGCCGGTCGACACCAGCCGCCCGTCGGAGGCCGCAAAGGCAAAGGCGTGGTAGGGGCAGCGGATCAGCTTGCCCAAGGGTTCCTCGTCGTCCCGGCACAGTTCCGACCCACGGTGCGGGCAGGAATTGTGCCAGGCCTGCACTCGGCCTTCGCCATGGCAGACGATCACCGGGGCCGCCCCCACCGTGGCCCGCCGCATCGTGCCGGGGGCGAAATCCGCCGCGCGGCCTACGCAGACCCACTGGCGGGCAAAGATGGTCGCCATCTCGGCCTGGAACCAGTCGGGCGCCAGATAGGCGGCGCGCGGCAGGCCTTCGGGGCAATGATCCAGGCGAGGGGACAAGGGGTGTGGTTGGTCCATCACACAGGCTCCGGCGGGGTCGCCCGCTTGCGGGGCGGGTTGAAGAAAGGCCGGTCCACCACCCGGACCGGCAGCATCAGCTTGACATATTGCAACTCTCGCAGGGCATAGATCTCCACCCATAGGTTCCCAGCTTGCACAAATCGCGCTTTTACCTGCGCAATCGCCACGCTGGCCTTCAGCGCCGGAGACCAGGCCGCGGCGGTCACGAACCCCGCCTCGACCCGCTTGTCGTGATAGAGGATCGACCCTTCGGCGCTGACATTGCCCGGCACGTCCAGCCCCACCAGCAGCCATTCCGGCCCCCGCTCGCGTTCGGCCATCAGCGCCCGGCGGCCGGTGAAAGGCCCCTTGTCCCAGTCAATCATCCAGCCCAGCCCCATCTCCAGCGGGCTGCGCGGCCGGTCCTCGCGCAGGGCCTGGTGGGCGGGCACGAAGTCCATGTTGGCGATGATGAACCCCGCCTCGATCCGCGCCAGGTTCAGCGCATCCGTCCCCACCGGGCGGATGCCCCAGGGCGCGCCCGCCTGCATCAGCGCATCCCAGACCGGCAGCGCCTGCGCCGGTGCCATCCACAGCTCAAACCCCAGATCGCCGGTAAACCCGGTGCGCGACACCGTCACCTCGGCCCCACCCAGCGAAACCTTCGCCATCCGGAACGGCTTCAACGCCGACACATCCACCCCCGCGGCCGCCAACACAGTGGCCGAACACGGCCCCTGCAGCGACAACGCCGCAATCTCTTCGGTCACTTCGCGGACCTGAACGTCAAAGCCCTGCGCGCTGTCCAGGAACCAGGGCAGGTGCCGTTCCTGGCAGCAGATCAGGTAGTCTTCCGGCCCATGCCGGAAGAGCGTGCCGTCATCCAGCAGCTTGCCGGCATCATCCACCCAGGCCGTGTACTGCACGCCCCCGACCGTCAGCCGCCTGGCATCGCGCAGCGTCAGGCGGTTCAGATAGGCCGCCGCATCCGGCCCGGTGACACGGTATTTCACCATCGGGCACAGATCGTAGACCGAGGCCGCGTTGCGGATCGCGGTATATTCCATGTCCACGTCGCCATAGCACAGCGAGGTCATGTAGCCGCCCCAGGGCCCCCAGCGGTTCAGCACATTCGCCGCCGAGGTGCGGGCATGAAACGGGGTCTGCAACAGCGGCGTGCGGAAATGTGTCAGCGCGGTCATGCCCTTGCCTCCAGGATCGCGCCGGCGGCGTTCCACCCCGCCGCACCTTCGATCCCGCCGCCGGGATGGCTGCCGGCCCCGGCCAGCCACAGGCCGGGCAAGGGCGTGGCGTATTGGGCGGCGGCAAAGAGCGGGCGGTTGAACAGCATCTGCTCCACTGCCAATTCGCCATGATGCCAGTTGCCGCCGACCAGGCCGAACCGCGCCTCGATGTCCTGCGGCATCAGCAGTTCCGCCCCTGTGACCAGCGCGCGCAGGCCGGGAGATTGCGTCTCCAGCACACGCAGCGAGGCCTCCAGCAGCGCCGCCCGCGCCGCCTCCAGCCCCGCCTTCGGCGCATGGGGCGCGTATTGCACGATGGCCGAGATCACATGCCCGCCCTCGGGTGCCAGCCCGGGGTCGTGCGCCGAGGGGACCAGAACCTCCATCACCGGTGCTTCGGGCACCTCGCCGTATTTCACCGGGTTGAAGGCCGCCTCCACCGCTTGCGATGACGGCGCGATGACGATCCGCGACCGCAGGTCGGCCCCCTGGAACCCGGGTGCGCCGCGCAAGGCCAAGTGCAGCTTGGCCGCGCCGCCCCGGCTGCGGATATGCCCGGTGGAGGTGAAGAACCCCGCATCCAGCGCCGCCGCCCCGACCAGTTGGCGAAAGGTCGTGCGCGGGTTGATGGCGGAAACCACCAGCCCCGCCGCGATCTCTTCGCCCCCCGCGAGCCGCACGCCCACGGCCCGGTCGTCGGCGACCAGCACCCGCTCCACCGCCGCGCCGGTGCGAACCGTCACCCCGGTCGCCGCCGCCGCGCGCCCCAAGGCCTGCGCCAGCGCGCCCATTCCCCCCTTTGGCAACAGCGGCCCGTCCCCCCGCGCCAGCCGGTCCAGGTACAGGATCAGCGAGTTCGGCGAGCGTGGCCCGAGCCATGCCCCCAAAGTGGCGTCAAAGGCCAGAAGACCCTGCAACCGCGCATCCGTCAGTTCATCCTCGGCCACGTCATGGACGTTAATCAGGATCATCCGCAGCAACTCGCGAAAGTCATCGCGGCCAAGGCCCCGGATGCCCAGCCCCTGCCGCGCCAACCCCAGCCAGCGGTTGTCGCCCGACAGCCGGGGTGGCGTCATCCGGCGAAACGGCCCCAGCACGCGGGCAAAACCCGACAGCTTTTCGTGCAGCGCCTTCCACGCCGCCGCATCGGGGCCTTCCGTCCGCCCTCCCCGCACCACCAGCGGCGCGCCCCCGCCCAGAACTGTCGTTGCCAGCGCCGGATGGAACGACAGCCCATGCCGATCCGGCGCCAGAGCCTGCACCAGCCGGGGGTCCAGACCTTGGGTCAGATGCCCCAAGGCAGGCGCGCGGTAGCCCGGCGCAAACTCTCGCTCCCCCGCCCCGCCGCCAACCTGTGCAGCCGCTTCCAGCAGCAGCACCTTGCGGCCCTTGCCCGCCAGCCGCGCGGCACAGGCCAGCCCGTTCACCCCGCCGCCGATCACCAGCGCATCAAAGGACGGCATAGGCATCGCGCATCCCCCCCTTGATCCCGGCCTCGCGCAGCACCTCGGCCGCCGCATTGCGCCCCGGTGCGCCCATCACGCCCCCGCCGGGGTGGGTGGACGAC
>JAGPCN010000294.1 GCA_018058035.1 Fuscovulum sp. | reverse complement strand
CACCGCCCCCGGATCGGCCAGGATCGTCGCAAGATGCTGCGGCTTGTAGCCCACCCCCGGCCGCATCGGCAGCGCTGAATTGCATGGGTCGAACACCGGCCTGCCCCTTTCATCTGTCCTCAAATATCCTGCGGGGGGTCCGGGGGGCGCAAAGCCCCCCGGGGAGTCCACGATCACGACGCCATGTCGCGGTCCAGCGCTTCAAGGCTGCCCATGCGGCCCTCGGGCAGGTCCATCGTGGTGCAGGTGCCGGCCGGAACCAGCTTCCAGGCGTTGCCCTGGTAATCCACCTTCGAGGTGCCGGCGCAGGTCGTGCCTTCGCCCGCCTTGCAGTCGTTCTGGCCGGCCAGCGCCACGCCAAAGCACTTTTCCATCTCGCCCTCGGCAAGGGACGCCGTCCCCGCGAATGCGCAGGCCAGCGCGGAAGCCACGGCAAGGGTCTTGGTCTGGATGGTCATGGATCTCTCCCTGAGAAAGGTTCGCCGCATCGCGTCCCTGCGATACGCCCTTCCCTACGCCCAGCCCGCCGCCGCCATTACGCGCCCCTCGACCGCAAAACCTTTGCGTGAGCGTGTAACGCCCGCGGCCCCGCCGGCGAAGCCAAAAGGCCGCCCCCGGGACGGAAGCGGCCTTTCGTTCAGGATCAATCGGTTGGCGTCAGGCCAGATCGGGCGGCAGCGCCAGGCGGCCGAATTCCGCCACCGCGGCCTCCAGGCTCATGGTTTCAGTCCGGGTCTCGCCCAGGCGGCGCACTGAAACACTGCGCTCTTCCACCTCGCGCTGGCCGATCGCCAGGATCACCGGCACCTTGCCGACCGAGTGTTCCCGGACCTTGTAGTTGATCTTCTCATTGCGCATGTCGGCCTCGGCCCGCACACCGGCCAGGGTCAGCGCGGTGACCACCTCTTCCACGAAGGGGTCCGCGTCCGAGACGATCGAGGCCACCACCACCTGCCGAGGGCTCAGCCAGAATGGCAGCTTGCCGGCGTGGTTCTCGATCAGGATGCCGATGAAACGCTCGAACGACCCCAGGCAGGCGCGGTGCAGCATGAACGGCCGGTGCTTGGCCCCGTCCTCGCCGATATAGGCCGCATCCAGCCGCTCGGGCAGGTTCGGGTCCAGTTGCAGCGTGCCGCACTGCCAGTCGCGGCCGATGGCATCGGTCAGCACGAATTCCAGCTTGGGCGCATAGAAGGCGCCCTCGCCGGGGAAGATCTCGTAAGGGTAGCCGGCCGCCGTCACCGCATTGGCCAGCGCGGTTTCCATCCTGTCCCAGATCTCGTCGCTGCCCACCCGCTTGTCCGGCCGCGTCGACAGCTTGATGCGCCACTTGTCAAAGCCCAGCTCGGCATAGATGCGGCTGAGGAAGTCGATGAATTTCTTCGATTCCGCTTCGACCTGTTCCAGCGTGCAGAAGATATGCGCATCGTCCTGGGTAAAGCCGCGCACCCGCATGATGCCGTGCAGCGCGCCGCTGGGTTCATAGCGCGCGCAAGAGCCGAATTCCGCGATCCGCATCGGCAGGTCGCGATAGCTCTTGATGCCCTGGTTGAAGATCTGGACGTGGCAGGGGCAGTTCATCGGCTTCAGCGCGTTGACCACCTTTTCCCGCGCACCCTCTTCGTCGACCTCGACGATGAACATGTTCTCGCGGTAGTTCTCCCAGTGGCCGCTTGCTTCCCACAGCTTGCGGTTCACCACCTGCGGCGTGTTCACCTCGACATAGCCGTCAGCGCGCTGGCGGCGACGCATATAGTCTTGCAGCGTGGTGTAGATCGTCCAGCCGTTCGGGTGCCAGAACACCTGGCCGGGGGCTTCCTCCTGCATGTGGAAAAGACCCATCTCGCGGCCCAGCTTGCGGTGGTCGCGCTTGGCGGCCTCTTCCAGCATGTGAAGATGCGCCTTCAGGTCGTCGCGGGTCTTGAAGGCCAGGCCATAGATCCGCTGCAGCATCGGACGGCTGGCATCGCCCAGCCAGTAGGCCCCGGCGACATGCGTCAGCTTGAAGGCATCCGCCGGAACCTGGCCGGTGTGAGCAAGATGCGGGCCCCGGCACAGGTCCTGCCAGTCGCCGTGCCAATACATCCGCAGGTCTTCGCCCTCAGGGATACGGTCGATCAGCTCAAGCTTGAACGGCTCGCCGCGGCCCCGGTAATACTCCACCGCCCGCTCACGGCTCCAGACTTCGGTCCGCACCGGATCGCGCGCGTTGATGATCTGCTTCATCTTCGCTTCGATCGCGCCCAGATCCTCGGGCGTGAAGGGCTCGGCCCGGTCGAAGTCGTAGAACCAGCCCTGGTCGCGCACCGGGCCGATGGTGACCTTTACGTCGGGCCAGATCTCCTGCACGGCGCGGGCCATGATGTGCGCGCAGTCGTGCCGGATCAGTTCCAGCGCCGGCACGTCATCCTTCATCGTGTTGATCGACACGGTCGCGTCGGCCCGGATGGGCCAGGCCAGGTCCCAGTGCTTGCCGTTGACCTGAGCCGAAATCGCGGCCTTGGCGAGGCTGGGCGCGATGCTGGCAGCCACCTCGGCCACGGTCACGCCCGCGTCGTAGACGCGCTTGGCACCATCGGGAAATGTCAGGGAAATCTGTGCCATGCTGGCCTCCTCGTCGTTCTGGCGCCCACGGAACGCCCGGTTGCGGGTGATGTTGGGCCGCCTTCTGCGCCCGCGGCAGGGCGAAGTCAACAGCCGCTCCTCGTTCGCCTTCGGCTCCTCCTCGCGCGCGCGCCCTGCGACGAGGGTCGAAGACCCCGAGGAGCCGCCGCCCCAGCCGGCCAGGCGCCGGAATTCGCGCGAATTCCGGTCCGATTTCCGCGCGGAAATCGTGCCCCCGCCGGTCCCCCATGGCCGCGGCGCACCGGCTCTGCTACGGTCGACCCGCCGCAGGGAAAGCCACGCATGACCGACCACCTGACCACCCCGCAGGGCCGCCGCCTGGCCTACAACCGCAGCGCCGGGCGCGGCCCCGGCATCGTCTTCCTCGGCGGCTTCAAAGCCGACATGGAGGGCACCAAGGCCCGCTTCCTGCATGACTGGGCGACAGAACAGGGCCAGGCTTTCCTGCGCTTCGACTACTCTGGCCACGGCCACTCGTCGGGCGATTTCGACAACGGCTGCATCGGCGACTGGCGTGACGACGCCCGCGCCGTGATCGGGGCTCTGACCGAGGGGCCGCAGATCCTGGTCGGCTCCTCGATGGGCGGCTGGATCGCCCTTCTGCTGGCGCGCGAGATGCCCGAGCGCATCGCGGGCCTGGTCGGCATCGCCGCTGCCCCCGACTTCACCGCGATCACCTGGGACCAGGAACTGACCGAGGCGCAGCGCGACGAGGTCCGCCGCAACGGCCGCACCACGATGGAATCGGGCAACCCCGCCAACCCCTATGTTTTCACCGCCCGCCTGTTCGAAGACGGCGCCCGGCAGCGTGTCACCGACCGGCCGCTGGCCCTGCCCTTTCCCACCCGCCTCTTGCAGGGCACCGCCGATGCCGACGTCCTGCCGCAAGTGGCGACCGGGCTTCTGGCCCATGCCAGCGGCCCCGACATCCGCCTGACCCTGGTCAAGGATGCCGACCACCGCTTTTCCACGCCCGATTGCCTGGCCCTCATCGCCGCCACTGTGACCGAAGTGCTTGAGAGGGCCACCCGATGACCGATCCGCTGGTCATCCTGCCCGGTTTCCTGATGGACGCGCGCGGCTTCCTGCCGCAGGTCGTCCACCTCGGCGCCGACCGTCAGGTCGTGCTGCCCGCACTGGCCGGCGAGACCGTCGAACAGATGAGCCTGAATGCCATCCGCGACCTGCCGCGCCGCTTCGCACTGCTTGGCCATGGCCTGGGCGGCGACGTGGCGCTGGACATCCTGCGCCGCCTGCCCGAGGCGGTGACCCGCATCGCCCTTGTCTCGACCGACCCGCTGTCCGAACCCCCCGCCACCGCCGCGAAACGCGAGGCGCGGATCGTCGCTGCCCGCTCCGGCCGACTGGCCGAGGCGGTGGCCGGCGAATATCCCGCCGCCGCACTGGCCGAGACCGACTGGCGCGACGAGGTGCTGGCGCTGGTGCAGGACATGGCCGCGGGCCTGGGGGTCGAAACCTACATCCGCCAGACCCGCGCCCTGCAACGCCGCCCCGACCAGCAAAAGACCCTGCGCAAGGTCAAGACGCCGGCCCTGATCCTGGCCGGCACCGCCGACAGCCTGGTGCCCGTGCGGCGGCAAGAGGTTCTCGCGGGCCTGATGCCCTTCGGTCGGCTGCAGGTGATCGAAGGGGCCGGGCATCTGCCGCAACTGGAACAGCCCGAGGCGCTGTCCGAAGCGCTGCGGACCTTTCTCGCCGGCCCGATGCTGCTGCGCTGAATCCGATTTTTCGTCGAAAAATCGTATGCGAGTTTTCGACGAAAACTCACCCTCTCAAGTCGATGCCGCCAGCCTGACCGGCCCCCGTTTCGCCGGTTTCGGCGCGGCGGAATTCGCGTCGATGAAGTTCAGCACCAGCGGGCGGATGTTCAACCGCCAGCTTTTCCCCGCGAAGATGCCGTAATGGCCCGCGCCCGGTTCCAGGTGGCTGGCCTTCTTTTCCTCGGGCAGGCCGGTCAGCATCTTCAGTGCCGCGACACACTGGCCCGGCGCGGAAATGTCGTCCTCGGCACCCTCGACCGTCTTCACCGCAACGTCGGTGATCGCGCCGATGTCCACCCGCTTGCC